>DAOLZE010000017.1:0-19213 GCA_035426125.1 Rhodocyclaceae bacterium | reverse complement strand
TTCCTGATCATGCCGTTGACATTTTTGTCGGGTGTCTTCTATTCAATCCACTCGCTGCCGCCGTTCTGGCAACAGGTTTCGAACTGGAATCCGGTGTTCTACATGATTGACGGCTTTCGCTATGGCTTCTTCGGCATGTCGGATGTCTCGCCCTGGCAAAGTCTGGGCGTTGTTGGTTTGTGCTGTGCGCTGCTCGCCGCACTGACGCTGGAAATGCTGCGGCGCGGCTATAAATTGCGCACCTGAGATAAACTAAGCGTTTTGGAGATGTCCCCATGTTGGATCCACACAAAATCAGGCAATGGATTGCCGATGACCTGCCTTGCGAACATTTGACTGTCGACGGCGACGGACACCATTTCGAGGCCATCATCGTCAGTGCAGAGTTTGCCGAACTGAATCGCGTCAAGCGCCAGCAGCGCGTTTATCAGGTGATCCGCGATAAGCTCGACTCGGGTGAACTGCATGCCCTGTCGATGCAAACGCTGACCCCCGAAGAATGGCGTGCCAGGCAGATGAATGGATAAGCTGCTGATTGAAGGCGGCACGCCACTGTATGGCGAAGCCGCCATTTCCGGTGCGAAGAACGCCGCATTGCCATTGCTCTGTGCCGCGCTGCTGACGCACGAGCCACTGACGCTGACCAACGTACCGAATCTCAACGATGTCGGCACCATGCTCAAGTTGCTCGAACAGATGGGCGTCAAGGTCAGTCGCGAAAGAAATAATGGTGGATTGACGCTGACGCTTGATGCCAGTGGCCTCGACAATCCGGTTGCGCCCTACGAAATGGTCAAGACCATGCGTGCCTCGATCCTCGTGCTCGGTCCGCTGGTGGCGCGTTGTGGCGAGGCAAAAGTATCGCTGCCGGGAGGTTGTGCCATCGGTGCGCGTCCCGTCGATCAGCACATCAAGGGACTCACTGCGATGGGTGCCGAGACCAATGTCGAACATGGCTATGTGCATGCTAAGGCACCGCGCCTCAAGGGTGCGAGGCTATTCACCGACATGGTCACCGTCACCGGCACCGAGAACCTGATGATGGCGGCCTGCCTCGCCGACGGCGAGACCGTTATCGAAAACGCCGCACGCGAACCCGAAGTTGTCGATCTGGCAAATTGCCTGGTGGCCATGGGCGCGCAGATTTCCGGCGCTGGCACCGATGTCATCCGCATTCGTGGTGTCGCGCAACTGCACGGCGCGACGCATCGCATCATGCCCGATCGTATCGAGACCGGTACTTATCTGTGTGCAGCCGCTGCTGCCGGCGGCGAGATACGCCTGACCGGCACCTCGGCCAGTTATCTTGATGTGGTTATCGACAAGCTGATGGATGCCGGCTGCGACATTCGTGTCGAGCGTGATGCCATCCTTCTCAAGGCGCCGCAGAAACCGATTTCGGTGAGCCTGCGTACGTCGCCCTACCCGGCGTTTCCCACCGACATGCAAGCGCAGTTCATGGCGCTGAATTGTGTGGCTGACGGCACGGCAGTAATCCGCGAAACAATTTTTGAAAATCGCTACATGCACGCCGTTGAATTGATCCGTCTTGGCGCCGACATCAAGATCGACGGCAATACCGCCGTCGTTAAAGGTGTCGCGAAACTCGATGGCGCCACGGTGATGGCTACCGATCTGCGTGCTTCGGCAAGCCTGGTGATCGCCGGTCTGGTGGCGCAGGGTGAGACGCTGATTGAGCGTATCTACCACCTCGATCGCGGCTACGAGAATCTCGATCAGAAGCTCGCAGCGCTGGGCGCGAAGGTGCGACGGGTCAAGTAGGTTTCTTGCGGCAAGCGTGGGCTGCGCCACCCAATGCGACACGGCATTTAACAAGACTGGGAAAGTGCCCAATATTGTTCTATAATGAAGCATAGTTCGAATGGAGTAGAGGCAAAGGAAATGGACGGATTCCGCGAAGAAAGCCAAAGAGATTTGAAATGAAGATCATTCACTATTTATTTCTGAGCATTCTGCTGGTGACTTCTTCCGCAGCTTTTGCAGTATCTGCGGATACGCCGGTGTTGGGTGCGGGCTCTTTTTCGCAGGAATACAGTTTCACGACGAGTAGTTTTTTTATACCGATAACGAGCCTTTCGCTCAGCGGCCAGACTTCAGACTTTAGTTCATTGTCGTTTCAGTTGCTGAATAGTAACGGTACACCGGTAACTTCACCGGCAAGCCTTTCCATTTTCAATGCGACGCCGTCCGGGAATACGCTGAGCGCCTCCTTCAGCGATTTCTTCAATCCGTATATCAATCTCAATTCATCTACCAATTACCTCATGATTGTGAGTGGGAACGCCTTGTCAAATGGTGTGCAGTACGATCTCTGGGGTAATTGGCTGATGTCGGGTTCGCAGATTTCTCTGGTGCCGCCGGTTCCAGAGCCCGAGATCTATGTGATGTTGATGGCCGGGGTTGGATTAATTGGTTTTGCTTCGCGACGCCGCAAGAATGGGTAAGTGTGGCGCAGTATTGAAAAAACGAGGGGCATCAAGCCCCTTGTTTTTTTAGAGCTTTCGATCCTTTCGACAGGGCCTGTCGAATTTCGGTCGGGTTAATATGACAGATTGGCGAATTTTCCAGGATAACCGCGTGCGTCTAATAAATTTTTGTTGGATATTGTTGATTGCGGTATTGGCTGTCGCTGGTTGCGAAAAAGGCAGGATGCCGGCAACCCAGGCTGCAGCCAGAGTCAATTCCGATGAAATTTCGGTGCATCAGATCAATGCTGTTTTGTCGAATGTGAAGGGTATCGCGCCGGAGAATACGGCCAGGATAAAGCAGGAGATCCTCGACAAACTGATTGACCAGCGATTGGCGGTGCAGCAGGCCATCGATAAACATCTGGATCGTACGCCCGCTGTCATGCAGGCGATTGAGGCTGCCAAAGCGGAAGTTCTTGCCCGTGCCTATCGCGAGCAGATTGCAGGTTCATTATCCAAGCCAACTACCGAAGAAGCCCGAAAATTTTATACAGAGCATCCGGAGCTGTTTTCCCACCGCCGTATTTATACCTTTCAGGAAATCATTTTGCCCTCTGAGGAAAAAATTCTGGAAGAGATTCGGCAATCAATTGCACAGAGACGCTCAATGCAGGAGATCGCCAGCATCCTCAAAGAAAATAAAATTCGTTTCGAGACGAATACCGTCATGCGTAGTGCTGAGCAGATTCCTCTTGACCTGTTGCCAAAGTATAATGGCATGAAGGATGGGCAGACACTTTTGATCGAAACACCACAGACGGCGATCATTGCTTTCCTGGTGGCATCCCAATATCAGCCGGTAGATGCGGCAGTTGCAATTCCCCAGATTCAGAATTTCCTTGGCGGCAGGCAGGCCGAGGAAACTATTGGCAGAGAGATGAAGCGGTTGCGTGCACAGGCAAAAATCAAATTGCTTGGCGAATTCGCTCGCGGTTCGGCGGCTTTTGACGACAAAACAGTCGCTACAGCCAATGGTGCAGCGCTTGAAAAGCGTGCAGCCCCTTTCAAGTAGAACTGATCTATGGAAAACATCATGATAAAACACAGCCTTGCCGGAGTTATTCTGACCTTGTTGCTGTGGGCAATGAGTGGGGTTTCCCTCGCGGAAGACAAGACGGGGGATTACCTGCTCGGCCCCGGAGACTCGATTCGCATATCCGTTTTCCAGAATCCGGAACTCACACTGGAAGCGCGTGTGTCGGAAAGCGGTACGGTAAATTATCCGCTGATCGGTGCAGTCAGGCTCGGTGGCTTGCCTATCAATGCTGCGGAAAAGGAAATCGCCGGATTGCTGAAGTCAGGCGGTTTTATCCAGCAGCCTCAGGTAAATGTGGTACTTCTGCAGAATCGTGGCAACCAGGTTTCTGTACTTGGTTACATTAACCGCCCAGGGCGATACCCTCTCGACAACTTTAATATTCGCCTGAGTGAAATGATCGCCATCGCCGGCGGTATTTCGCCAACAGGTTCCGATATTGTCGTCATCACAGGTCTGCGTGACGGAAAGGCCTTTCGCAAGGATGTCGATATTTCAAGCCTGTTTTCTGCCAGCGACAAGATGCAAGATGATCTCGTTGTTGCCGCCGGTGATGTAATTTATGTCACGCGTGCGCCAATGTTTTACATCTATGGCGAGGCGCAGCATCCTGGCGCATATCGCATCGAACGCAACATGACCGTACAGCAGGCGATTGCGGTTGGTGGTGGTCCGACGGCGCGCGGCACAGAATACTGGCTTCGGTTGCACCGCCGCAATGCAGACGGCAGTCTGGAAAAGATATCTCCTGAAAAAAGCGATTTGATTCAGCCCGACGACGTTCTCTATATTCGCGAGAGCATCTTTTAACCTTACGACCTTCCGGCCATGAACTTTCAACGGTTTCTCCTGATTCTGCGGGCACGCTACAAGGTTGCCCTTTACGCCATGCTGTGTACGGTGGCGGTGACGCTTGTGGTGAATTTGAGTTTGCCGAATCAATACACAGCCAGCGCATCCGTCCTGGTCGACATCAAATCGCCAGATCCGATTGCCGGAATGATTTTACCTGCGTTGATGATGCCCGGCTACATGGCAACGCAGGTAGATATCATCAACAGCGATCGTGTTTCCCGGCGAGTCGTCAAGTCCCTCAAACTCGACGAAGCGCCTGAGGTCAGGCAGCAATGGCAAAACGCGACGAATGGCAAGGGACAGCTTGATACATGGTTGGCTGAGCGTCTGCAAAAGAAGTTGAATGTAAAACCCTCCCGTGTCAGTAATGTTGTTGTCATTGATTATGTATCCCCCGATCCAGCATTCGCGGCTCTGGCGGCAAATGCCTATGCACAGGCCTATATCGATACCAATATTGATCTGGTGGTCGAGCCAGCTGCACAATATGCGCACTGGTTTGGGCAGCAGGGCAAGGATTTGAGGGATCGCCTTGAAACGGCGCAAGCTCTTCTTTCCAAATATCAACAAAATAAAGGCATCGTTGCAACTGACGAGCGGCTGGACAATGAAACAGCCAGGCTTCATGAATTGTCTTCTCAACTCAGCGTTGTCCAGGGGCAGACAGTCGAAACTGACAGCAAGCAGCGATCGTCAGGCAGCCCCGAGACGCTTGCCGATGTTGTGACGAATCCGGTCATCATGAGCCTTAAGACAGATATCGCCAGACTCGAAGCCAGGCGGCAGGAAATGGCAGTAAACCTTGGCAGGAATCATCCGCAATATCAACGTGCCGAGGCCGAGGTCGCTACGCTTAAGCAGAAGATGAATGACGAGGTTGGTCGGATTACCGGTAGTATCAAAACCAGCAATCACATTAGTTTGAGTAAGGAAGGTGAACTGCGTGCGGCCATCGAGGCACAAAAACTGAAGCTTCTCAATATCAAGCGCCAGCGTGATGAGCTTGCAGTGCTGCAACGCGATGTCGAGTCGGCACAAAAAGCTTACGATGCCGTTACGCAACGATTTACCCAGACCAACCTGGAAAGCAAAGTAACGCAAACCAATATCTCCATACTTGCTGCGGCAACGGCACCTCTGAAGTCAGAGTCATCTTCTCCGAAGATTCTGCGCAATATTGTGCTGGCTATATTTCTTGGCTTCTGGATGGGGATCGGAATGGCATTGGTGATGGAGCGGCTTGATCGTCGCGTTCGTTCTGCGGGAGATGTTGAGCGAATGCTGGGGCAACCGATATTGGTCGAGATTGCGCAGCAGAGGCGTCCGGGTGAGTCTATGTGGATGCGCTTTCGCCATCTTCTTGGCGGTTCTCCAGCCCGCTCTTCGCGAGCCACTTGAGGAATATGAACATGGAGACTTCCCAGGCATCTCCCAATGCATCCAGAGAGCGACGCATTGGAGCGATTCTCATCGATTCCGGCGATCTGACACTTGAAAATGCCGAAAGAATATTGCGCCTGCAAAAGGAGCAGGGGTTGCGTTTCGGCGATGCCGCCGTGAAGCTTGGCTTGCTTACCCATGAGCATATTCAGTTTGCTCTTGCGCGACAGTTTGACTACCCTTATTTGATGAAAGGGGATGGCGCAGTTTCCGATGAATTGATTGCCGCCTACCAGCCATTCAGCCCACAGGTTGAAGCCTTGCGGGCATTGCGCAGCCAGTTGATGCTGCGCTGGTATGCGGATGACGAGAAGCACAAGGCGCTGGCGATCGTCAGTCCGGGGTGCAAGGAAGGTCGCAGTTACCTAGCCGCAAATCTGGCAGTTGTATTTTCCCAGTTGGGCGAACATACCTTGCTCGTCGATGCCGACATGCGAGCTCCGCGTCAACACGAACTGTTCAATCTTGATAATGCCAGCGGCTTGTCTTCGGTATTGTCACAGCGTAGCGAAGGCAACTGCATCCGGCGGATACACTCCTTTATTGATTTGTCAGTTTTGCCAGCCGGGCCGGTTCCTCCAAACCCTCAGGAATTGCTCGGCAGGCCAACGTTTGCCAAGCTGTTCGAGGAGATCACTCGCGAGTTTGATATCGTCATCATCGATACGCCTGCCTCCGCGCAGTATGCCGATGCACAGATCATCGCCATGCGCACTGGCGGTGCGCTCATTGTGGCGCACAAGCATGAATCTTTGCTCAAGGATCTGACCGATTTGAATTACAACCTGAAGGATTTAGGCATCCAGGTCGTCGGCAGTGTCCTCTCCGAGTTCTGACAGGGGCGTTTTCCCGAGCCTTTCAACACAAACCATTGGCATTTCATGGCTGCCGGTTGTCTTTGGTTTGCTGGTGCTGTATCTGCCGGTATTTATTGATTTTGGCCGGACGATCTGGCTGACGGAAGAACAAGGCCATGTGCCGATTATCCTCGCCGTCTCGGCGTGGTTTTTCTGGCAGAAGCGTTATGAATTTTTTTCTGCGGGTGCTTCGCCAAGCATGATTTCCGGCTGGACCAGCCTGATCCTTGGGCTGTTGCTGTATGTCATCGGCTGTTCACAAAATGTCGTGATGTTTGAAACCGGCTCGTTGATTTTTGTGCTGGCGGGTTTGCTGCTCCTTAAACTCGGCATCAATGGACTCCGCACCTTCCGGTTTCCACTGGCTTATCTTGTTTTCATCATCCCATTGCCGGGATTCCTGCTTGAACTTCTGACCGCTCCGCTCAAACTATGGAACTCGCGTATCGTTGAAACGCTGCTTTACCAGGTGGGCTATCCGATTGCACGCGATGGCGTGACGCTCTCGATTGGCCAGTATCAACTGCTGGTGAGTGATGCCTGCGCCGGTTTACATTCCATGTTCTCTCTTTCTGCGCTCGGACTGCTTTACATGCATATCGTCAGTCGCAAGAGCCGGCTGCACAATGGTTTCATGCTGGCCAGCATTCTGCCTGTTGCCATGATTGCCAACATCGTGCGCATCATGGTTCTGGTACTGGTGACGTATTATCTTGGTGATGAGGCAGGGCAGAGCTTCATGCACGGCCTGTCAGGGATTGTTCTGTTGCTCGTCGCCTTGTCGAGCCTCCTTATCCTCGATGGCTGGCTGGCAAAGTTAATCCGTCGATGATCAATCGATACCCTTTCCCTTCCTCTTCATTCCTCGTCTGGTCGGAAAGATGAGCGCACAGTTACGACAATCCCTCCTGATCGCCGCTTTCATGCTTGCCGCCGGTATTGGCGTATTGGTTTTGCGTCAGGAAATGCGAACTGAAAGCCCCGCTTCCCCTATCGATTTTGAGGCCATTGTTCCGCGACAGTTTGGGCAATGGCATGTTGACGATGCCTTGTTGCCGTTGGTGGTGAGCCCTGATGTCCAGCAAAAACTGGATATGGTCTATGACCAGATGTTGACACGTACCTATGTTGGCGACCATGGCGAACGGGTTATTCTGCTGCTGGCGTACGGGCGCATGCAACTGGGTGGTGATCTTCAATTGCACCGCCCGGAGGGCTGCTACGCCGCGCAAGGTTTTCTTTTCGAGCAGATGAAGCAGGATAGTGTTGCACTGGACGGGAAGGTTATCCCGGTGACGCGTCTGATTGCTGTCAAAGGCAATCGCATTGAACACATTACCTACTGGGCGCGAGTAGGTGACAAGCTTGTGCGTGGCTATTTCAATCAGGCATTGGTGAGGATTTCAATCGGGTTGAAAGGCAGGCATCCCGACGGGCTGCTGTTTCGGGTATCAAATCTGGATCGTGATACACAGCATTCGATGGATGTTCAGGACCGCTTCATCCGCGACTTGATGGCAGCGGTTCCTGCTGACAAGCATTCCGTCCTGATCGGAAAATGAACGAATCCTTGCGAAGCTGAACGGATATTTACGCAGCCAGACATGAACGACCCGAAACCTTCCATTCGGCAGAGTATTGCTTCCCTGGCATTGGCGCAGGGCGCCGACTACCTGGTCCCCTTGCTGGCGATCCCGTATTTGCTGAGAGTTTTGGGATCGGAGGGTTATGGCAAGATTGCTTTTGTGCAGGCACTCTGTACTTATTTTGTCATGCTGACGGAATATGGCTTTGGTTGGACGGGTACCCGTAGAATCTCCGTCGAAAGAGGCAATCCGACATTGTTGTCGACTACCTTCTGGGAAGTGCAGAGTGTGCGGCTACTGATGGCGCTGGTATCGTTTGTAATTGCTGCGCTGCTTGTGACAACGGTTCCTCAGTTACAAGCGTTGTCTTTCCTGTTTTTGCTGGGAATGCTCCCGGTCATCGGCGCAGTTATTTATCCACTCTGGTTTCTTCAGGGGCTGGAGCGAATGCGAGAGGCTGCCGCCATCATGCTTGTAGTCCGCTTCACATTGCTGGCGGGCATTTTCTTTTTTGTTGATTCCAGCGAAGACATCAATATCGCAGCGGCGCTGCAAATGGGATCCACGCCGCTGGCGGGAATTTTAGCCTGCGGCTATTTGATGAGGACAAAGACCGTTGCTTGGGTTAGGCCACGCACCGACGGCATACGTCGGCAAATCGCCGAAGGATGGCATGCATTCCTTGCGGCAGCTTCCTCGAATGTTTATCGTTCCGGGAATGCTGTCGTCCTCGGACTAATTGCAGGCCCCGTGCCTGTAGCCTACTACAGTTTGGCGGAGAAACTGGTCAAGGCCGTGCAGGAACTGAACCGGCCAATCGCCCAGGCGACTTTCCCAAGGGTCAGCGCGTATGCGGCGGAATCAAAAGCGGCGGCGGTACGGTTGCTGCGCAAGCTCGTCCTCAGCATTGGCGGGCTATGCCTCGCGCTGTCCATTTTGCTTTATGCATTTGCCCCACAAATCATTCGACTGATTGCCGGTGGTGGCTTTGAAGATGCGATTCCGGTATTGCGTCTGATGGCGGTCATTCCCTTCGTCGGTGGCTTGAATCAGGTCTTTGGCGTTCAGACCATGCATTCGTTCGGTTTTGCCAGAGAATTTTCCGTTTATGTCGGGCTCGCAGGAATCACGAATATTTTGCTGGTTGTCCCACTGGTTTTCTGGTTCTCTGCGAACGGAGCTGCGATCAGTTTTCTTGCGAGTGAAGTGGTGTTATTGTTTTTGCTCATACGATTCCACCATCGTTCAGGAATCCATTTGCTTTCTGCACAGGGAAAGACATGACTTTGGAGACAGCCAGCCAGCCCCAACCCCTGCCTGATGGCGATATTGAAAAGGTATGTGCTGTCACGGTGACGTATGGCCGACGTTGGCATTTACTGCGCCAGGTGATTGCCTCGGCACTATCCGAAGGACTGAGTGAAATCATCGTGATCGACAACGCTGCACAGGATGACATTGCCAAACTGGCTGCCGAGGAATTCGGGGACTTTGCCTATGTCGTCAGGATGCCAAAGAATACAGGCTCGGCAGGCGGTTTCAAGGCCGGGCTCGAACAGGCAATGGCACGGAATGCGGATTATATTCTGCTGCTCGACGATGACAACAAGCTGGGCGCTGGTTGTGTGGCGACTCTCCGTGCTGGCTATCGAGCAGAACTTGCGGCGGAGAATGGCGGCCTGGATAATCTCGCGGTACTTGCCTTTAGGTCGCATTTTCATCTGGACCTGGCTATGGGCGTGCCGGCCGAGCGGGCCAATGCGCGGCCGGGAAGCTTCTTCAACTTCCATGTGCTGGACATTCCCTTCAAGATATGGCGACGCTTGCCGATGGGGAGGAAGGCGCTGGCTTCGCAAGCGTTGTCAGACCGTATAACTCTCGATGTGGCACCTTGGGGCGGGCTATTTTTTCATCGTGCCCTGGTTGAGCGATACGGCTATCCGCTCAGTGGATATGTTGTGTACACGGAGGATTATGAATATATCTACCGCATGACTTCGCAGGGTGGCCGGATCGTTCTGCTGACGAATGCCAGAATCGAAGAGCTGGAACCCTCCTGGATTACCAAGACCCGCTTCAAAAGCAGCTTTGATGCATGGCTATTGGGGGCCGATGATTTCCGTGCGTACTATGGTTTTCGCAATCAAACAAACTTCGAGGCGAATGCCTTGCCGGGCTCTCGCTGGCGGTGGATCAATCAGACAGTTTATCTAACGATTATGCGTGGATTCGCCCGCCTGCGCGGACGCCGGGACAGAATGCGTTTGCTTGAGCGCGCGCTTAGGGACGGCCTTGCCGGACGGCTGGGAGAATGTCCGGAGTTTCCGCTGTGAGAATTCTTTTCCTCAACACTCTGTTTGCACCGCATGTCGGTGGCGGCGCCGAGGTTATGGTCATGGAGCAGGCACACGGCTTGCAGGCGGCCGGCCATACCGTCGCCGTTGCTGCGTTGGGCCCGGAAGCGGGAACGCAACAGGCAATAATCGATGGAATTCCCGTCTATCGGGTTGGGCAGCAAAATCGATATTTTCATTTCGGGCCGCATCGCCCGCCAATGGTCGAACGGTTGCTGTGGCATTGGCGTGACAGGGATAATCCGGCCATTGAGGCGCCGCTGCGCGAAGTGCTGCGGGATTTTCGGCCGGATGTTGTGAGTTGTCATAATCTGGCCGGCTGGTCGATCGCTGCCTGGCGCATCATTCACAGCGAAGGAATCACGATTGTTCAGGTGCTACATGATCAATATCTGCTCTGCGCAAAGTCGACGATGTTTCGGGGAAACCATGTTTGTCAGCGGCAATGTCTGGATTGTCGAGTGCTCAGAAGTCAGCATCGGCAGGCCTCTGCAATGGTCGATGGAGTGGTTGGCGTGAGCAGCTTCATTCTCGACAAGTTGGTCGGCAACGGTTATTTTCAGAATGCCCGGGTTCGCGAGACAATTCTCAACGCGCGCAGCGGCGGCTTGCCACTGTCGCATGTGACTCAGCCGCATCGAAACTACACAGGCATCCGTTTCGGCTTTATCGGCACGCTTGCGCCAAACAAGGGAATCGAACTGCTTCTGGCCGCCTTCACAAAATTGAACCTGCCGGATGCCGAGTTGCTGATTGCAGGGCGTGGGAGCAGCGATTATGAGTCGTCGTTGAGAACTGATTACAACCATACCTCGATAAAGTTTCTCGGGTACGTGAAACCCGCAGAATTTTTTCCACTTATCGATATGTCCGTTGTTCCTTCATTGTGGAACGATACCTTGCCCGGAGTTGTCTTTGAGTCACTTGGATTCGGGGTGCCCGTCATCGGCAGCATGCGCGGTGGCATTCCAGAAATGATTGTGCAGGGACAAAATGGTTTTCTTTTCGATCCAGATCGGCACGGAGCTCTGGAAAACCTGCTGAGCATGGTGGCCGGTAAGCCTGACATCCTCGATGACATGAGAAAGGCTGCTGTACAAAGCGCCGGAAGGTTCTTCGACTATCATGGCTGGATCGTCAGATATGAGGCCCTCTACAGGACGCTTTGCCCATGAAAATTAGCCGACTGATGTTTCATCCGCTGTCGCCGCTGACCGTCGTGGTCGTGCCATTGGTGCTCCTGGCAGTGGTGCTGGCGATGCCGCCTGCGGTCTACGAGTTCTACATGCGCGAGCCAGACTTTGCTTATATGAATTGGCAAATGGCCAAGTTTTTTCTTGCAAATATTGGAATGTTTATTGCCGGTGTCTGTGTCGGTCTGCTACTGCTGGGCGTGCCGAAGCCGGCTGATGCCATCAAACCCTTGCAGGATCCGCTACATATTTGGATACCTCTTTGCATTGCGCTTGGCATCAGTTTTTATGCGGAAGCAATCCTTTTGATGAACAATTCATGGTTGTGGACTGCATGGCTTTCACCAACAAAGGACTTCAGCTTTGTTCGCTCAGAGCTCAATACTACTGGCGCGCTTACCGAGGCAGGCACTCTGCTTGCTGCCATCATCCAATGGACGATCTGGAAAACCCGCTCCTATGAGCGTGCCCATCAGGTTCGCTTGACCAACTTGAGGCTTGCACTGGTTTTCGCCATTGCGGTTCTACTTCTCAGTGCATTGATCAAGCTTGCGAGATGGGAGCTCTTTCCTTATCTCACAGCCATCGCCATTTCCCTGGCAGGCGCTTCGGGTAGCATCGAAAATATCTCGTTCCGCAAGGCATTGCCAAAAATCCTGATCGGAGTTGCCGGACTGTTCATTGTCTTCAATGCAATTGCCATGGTCAGAGGTGTTGTTGCAATTGGTGACCTCATCGAATCCACCATGGGATACACAGTCGCGTCCTTCAATCGGCTTTCCTTGATGCTGTCCGGGAATTTGAGCTACCCCTATGGCGGAACCGGCATCTACGCTTTCAGGTTTCTCGCCAACGTGCCGATTCTTGGATGGTTTGTCGATGTTTCTCGGCTGTTCTTGATCCCGGATGCGTATCTTGCATGGTTGAGTGAGTTCGATGCCGTTGCCATGTCCGGTTTGAGTAGTTACTACATCTGGGCGACCGCATTTGGCTATGTATTTATCGACCTGGGTAACTGGGTATTTCTTTATTTCTTTCTGTTCGGTGCTCTCTCTGCCTGGGGTTGGCGGGAGTTTTGGCAGGGGAAAACGCTGGGTATCACTCTATATCCCTACATCGTTTTCTGTATTGCTTTCATGGTTGGAGATAATTTCATTGCCTATCGAGGCATCGTGACACTGGTAATTGTGAGCTTGGCGCTTGTTGCTTACGAGCGCTTTTTTTGTACAGAGTCTGGTCGGCCAGGGGTGTGATGACCGTTCGACACTCCCGATTTCTGATTGACGACCGGTGGTTTGGCGACCATGGCATCGGGCGCTTTGCCCGGGAAGTGAATAAACGTTTGGCGTTGCGTTTGCTCGGCGCAACCGGGCAGCCATGGTCGCCGCTGGACCCGTTCAGACTATCGCTGGCGATGTTGCGGCTACCGCATGATGCCTGCGTGTTCAGCCCTGGCTACAACGCGCCGGTTTTTCCATTTCGTCCATTTCTATTCACGATTCACGACTTGAATCACCTCGATCGCACCGAGAACAGCAGCTTTCTGAAGCGACTGTATTACCGGCTGGTGATTCGCCGGGCCTGCCGATTTGCATTTCGAGTGCTGACGGTTTCAGAATTTTCCCGGCAGCGCATTATTGACTGGGCTGGCCTGGATGCCGGACAGGTGGTGAATGTCGGTAATGGCGTGGATGTCTGTTTCAATCAGCAGATTATCCCCCATGAATTTCCTTATCGTTACCTGCTTTGCGTCAGCAGTCGCAAAGCACACAAGAATGAGGCGCGTTTGCTTGAAGCATTTTCCTGTGCACACATCGAAGCAGATATCCATCTGGTATTGACCGGGCAGGCCGACGAGCAGATGGATCAGATCTGTGCACGCCTGGCGCTGGTCGGGAGGGTGCATTTTATCGGACAGGTTTCCGAAGCCGAGCTGCCTTGCTGGTACCGTGGCGCTATTGCTCTTGTTTTCCCTTCGCTGTACGAAGGATTCGGTCTGCCAGTGATTGAGGCGATGGCCTGTGGTACTCCCGTGCTTACTTCCAACACGACAGCTTTGCCAGAGATTGCAGGCGATGCCGCGTTACTCGTCGATCCGGTTTCTGTCGAGGAAATCACGACAGGCATTGAGCGGCTGTGTCATGATTCGCAACTGCGTGAACAGTTGTGCTGCAAAGGGCTGGAACGCGCCAAACGTTTTAGTTGGGATGCGGTGGCCGGAAGAGTCGAGGCCGTACTGAACACTATGGAAAATTGCGCTCAAGGTGCCGATTAAGATGCGTGTTGCGGTGGTACATGAGTGGCTCGTCACACGAGCCGGTTCCGAGAAAGTTGTCGAGCAGATTCTACAAATCTGGCCCGATGCAGATTTATTTGCTGTCGTCGATTTCTATGACGATGCGGATCGTGTCTGGCTCGGTGACAGAAAAGTGACCACTACATTTCTGCAAAAATGGCCGCTGGCGAAAAAGAAATTTCGAGCCTATCTGCCATTTATGCCGCTGGCCATTGAGCAGCTCGACTTGTCCGGCTACGATCTGGTGATTTCCAGTTCGCATGCTGTCGCCAAGGGTATTCTGACCGGACCGGATCAGATTCATGTCAGTTATGTGCATTCGCCGATTCGTTACGCATGGGACCTGCAGCATCAGTATCTCCAAGAGTCCGGCCTGCATTGGGGCATCAAGGGAACGCTTGCCAGAGCGATTCTCCATTACATGCGCCTCTGGGATTGCCGCACTGCCAATGGTGTCGATGCCTTTGTGGCAAATTCCGCCTATATCGGGAGACGGATCCTCAAGGTATATGGGCGCAAGGCCGAGGTGATTCATCCTCCCGTGGATGTAGCGGCTTTTCCCCTGTGCGAGCGCAAGGAGGATTTTTATCTGGCAGTGTCGCGCATGGTGCCGTACAAACGAATGCCTTTAATTGTCGAAGCTTTCGCGGCGATGCCGGAGCGGCGGCTGGTAATGATCGGCGACGGGCCCGAACTGGGTCGCTGCCGGGCGCTGGCGGGGAGTAATGTCGAGTTGCTCGGTTATCAGAGCGGTGAGGTATTGTGTGATTATTTGCAGCGGGCAAAGGCCATGGTTTTCGCCGCCGAGGAAGATTTCGGTATTACCCTTGTCGAAGCGCAGGCCTGCGGTACGCCCGTGATCGCTTACGGGCGTGGTGGTGCATTGGAAACGGTTGTCGACTCAGCAGATGTCGGTACACGGACAGGGATGTTTTTCCCGGCCCAGACGGTGGACGCCATTCGCGCTGCCGTTGAACGTTTCGAGACGACCGGCACTTTCAACCCGAATGTCTGTCGACGCAATGCCGAGCGCTTTGCACCAGAGCGCTTTCGTACCGACCTTGCGGAGTTCGTTGCACGTGTTGTGCGCGAACGGCGACTGTAAGTCGCTGAGGCGAAGAATATGCCGTCAGCCAATAAATTCCGTTCCTGCGTGATCTTCGGTGGTACGGGTTTTATCGGTAGCCATATCGCGTTGTTCCTTGCGCAAAACGATCTGGCTGACGAAATCGTTCTGGCCGATATTGCACCGCTCCGCGCCGAGTTCAATTTTCCCGAGCGTGTGCGTTACCTGCGTGTGGATGTGCGCCAACCGATTGTCGATCCGAATCTGCCACCGAATGCCGACTTGATCATCAATCTCGCTGCCGTGCATCGCGAACCCGGTCACGCGCTTCACGAATACTACGAAACCAACCTGCCGGGGGCCGAGAATGTTTGCAATTGGGCCGGGCAGATTGCCTGCAATACCTTGATATTTACCAGCAGCATCGCACCCTACGGACCGTGTGAGACGTCGAAGAGCGAAGCGTCGATCCCGACACCGGACAGCCCGTATGGCGGCTCCAAACTCGCTGCCGAAAAAATCCATGTGGCATGGCAACGTGCAGCGTCCGGGCGTCGGCTGGTTATCGTGCGACCTGGCGTCGTATTCGGCCCCGGTGAGGGCGGAAATGTTACGCGTCTGGTGCAGGCGACACTGCGCCGTTATTTTATGTACATGGGTAATCGATACACGCGAAAGGCAGGTGGCTATGTCAAAGAACTGGTTAATACAATGTTCTGGGCATTGGCGAAGATTCCACAGGCCGGTGGAATCTTTTTATATAATTTCACGATGCAGCCGCCACCGGCAGTTGAGGATTATGTTCAGACCGTTTGTCGTGTCTCCGGTGTCAGACGTTTTGTGCCGACCTTACCCTATCCGTTGTTGCTGAGCGTGGCGTATTTGATTGAGGCAGTCGCCCGGCCATTCGGTATCCGCCAGCCGGTGAGTCCGGTACGGATTCGCAAGCTGGTGCGTTCGACCAATATTGAGCCACGGATGCTGCGACAGGAAGGCTATGCGTATCAGTACGACCTCGAGTCTGCGATGCGCGACTGGCGGCATGACCGCCCGGACGAGTGGAGATAATGATATGTGGGTCATTATTCTCAAAAAAACTGTCACGCTTCTTGCCCTGGTCGAACCATTCGGGCTGATTCCGCTTTTTCTTCAGGCGACCGACGACCTGACTCTTTCCTTGCAGCGCCAATATGCGCGACTACTCGGTTTGACAGTTTTTGTGGCGTTGTTAATTGCCGGTTTGATCGGTGCCGAAATCCTCTGGTTGCTTGGCTTGTCGCTGGGCGGCATGCGCGTTGGCGGTGGCATCATTGTGCTGATCCTTGCAATCGCCATGGTTCTTGGCCAGGAGAAAACAGTTAAACGGACCGACGCTGAAACCAGTGCCGCAGTCGACAAGCTGGGGCTTGGTCTGGTGCCGCTCGGTATTCCGCTTCTAGCCGGGCCGGGGGCGCTCTCTTACATGATGAGCCACGGCCCGTTGCTGCAATCCTGGGACTATGTGCTGGTGATCATTCCCAGTCTGGTGATCGGAGCCATTACCTGGCTGACTTTCCACTTCGCGATCAACATGCTTGACTGGCTGACACCCGCCAAGCTCAATGTTATCGAACGTCTTGCCGGTTTTCTGCTGGCCGGACTGGCGATTGACATGATGGCTGCGGGATTGAAGGAATTGTTTCCGCTGCTTGCCGGGTAGGTTCCTGTAAAAAACGGTGCCGGATTTCTCGCGGCACCGTTGAATGAGATTGTTATCTCAATTAATCCATCGCTTCGTAGAGCGGCAGGGTGAGGAATTCCGGGAAGTTGTCGGCGAGCGACATTTCCTCGAAAATCTTCGCTGCCTGGTCGTAGGTTGCGGTGTCTTCGCCTTGCGTAGTGACGGTGGTTTTCACCTTCGCCAGTTCTTCTGGAATCATGCTGCGCACCATCTCGGCGGTGACCTTGCGACCGTCGTCGAGCTTGCCTTTTGGTGAGACGACCCACTGCCAGACTTGCGAACGGGAAATTTCTGCAGTGGCTGCATCCTCCATCAGGTTGTGGATGGGCACACAGCCATTGCCGGCCAACCATGAACCGAGATAGTGAATGCCAACGTTGATATTGTTGCGCAGACCGGTCTCGGTGATCGGCTGCTCAGGCTGGAAGTTGAGCCAGTCCTTCGGGCCGAAGTTGTCGTTGCGCTGTTTGTCCCACTGGTTGGGACGATCGCCGAGTACCTTGACGAATTCTTCCATGGCGATCGGTACAAGGCCCGGATGAGCCACCCAGCCGCCGTCGTAGCCATCGTCGGCATCGCGCGTCTTGTCGTGGCGGATGCCGGTGAGTGCCTTCTCGTTGGCGGCCGGATCATTCTTGATAGGGATCAGCGCACTCATCCCACCCATCGCCGGCGCACCGCGCTTGTGGCAGGCCTGCACCAGCGCCAGAGCATAGCTGCGCATGAAGGGTACTTCCATGGTGATGGCGCCGCGATTGGCAAGACAGAAACTCTTGTTGCGCTTGAATTTCTTGATGCAGGAGAAGATGTAGTCCCAGCGTCCGGCATTCAGGCCGGCGCTGTGCTCGCGCAGTTCATAGAGAATTTCTTCAAGTTCGAAAGTGGCAAGGATGGTTTCGATCAGTACAGTCGCCTTGATTGTGCTTCGCGGAATACCGATGGCATCCTGCGCCATGATGAAAATGTCATTCCAGAGACGTGCCTCGAGATGGCTTTCCATTTTTGGCAGATAGAAAAATGGCCCAGCACCGCGGGCGACCTGTTCTTTGGCGTTGTGGAACAGCACGATGGCAAAGTCGAAGAGACCGCCGGAGACGCGCTGGCCGTCGACCCGTACATGTTTCTCGTCGAGGTGCCAGCCGCGTGGGCGAATTTGCAGCGTGGCGATCTTTTCGTTGAGTCGGTATTCCTTGCCAGCCTCGTTCTTGTAGCTGATCTGGCGACGGATGGCATCGTACAGATTCACTTGGCCCTGAATCTGGTTGTACCAGTTCGGGCTGTTGGAATCCTCGAAGTCAGTCATGTAGCTGTCGGCGCCCGAGTTGAAGCCATTGATGATCATTTTGCGTTCGACCGGGCCGGTAATTTCGACACGGCGGCATGCGAGTGCCTGCGGTAGCGGTGCGATCTTCCAGTCGCCTTCACGGATGTGTTTTGTTTCCGGCAGAAAATCGGGCATTTCACCGGCATCGATGCGCGCCTGGCGTGCGACGCGTAATTTCAGCAATTCCTGACGGCGTGGTTCAAAGGCACGATGCAACTTGGCGACCAGCGCCAGTGCATCATGGGTGAGAATTTCTTCAAAACGTGGGTGGAGCGGGGCGTTGATGTCCACTCCGGCGGGGAGGTTGAGCGCCATGGGATAACTCCTGATTTGTTAGTGACGTAGATATTTTGATTCGATCATCCCCGCGCAGGCGGAGATCCGGCATCTGCTGGAAAAATACATTCGGCCGGCACCTTGTGAGCGCCGACCGTCCAGGCCCGCGATGGCGGGCAGGAAAGACTTGTCGATCAGTGGAACTGCTCTTCCTCTGTCGATCCGTGCAGGGCCGCGACCGAAGACACACCGCCCTGGATGATGTTGTTCACTTCGTCGAAATAGCCGGTACCGACCTCCTGCTGGTGTGAGACGAAACTGTAGCCGCGTTGGCGCGCTGCAAATTCCGGTTCCTGCACTTTGTCGATATAGGCGGTCATGCCGCGTTTGACGTAGTCCTCGGCCAGATCGAACATGTTGTACCACATCGAATGGATACCGGCGAGGGTGATGAACTGGTACTTGTAACCCATGGCGCCAAGTTCGCGCTGGAATTTGGCGATGGTGGCATCGTCGAGATTCTTCTTCCAGTTGAACGATGGTGAGCAGTTGTAAGCCAGTAGTTTGTTCGGATATTTTGCGCGAATAGCTTCGGCAAATTTCCGTGCAAAATTCAGATCCGGCGTGCCGGTTTCACACCAGCACATGTCTGCATAGGGTGCATAAGCAAGGCCGCGGCTGATCGACTGCTCGAGACCGTTGCGTGTCTTGAAGAAGCCTT
>DAOLZE010000016.1:0-19385 GCA_035426125.1 Rhodocyclaceae bacterium | reverse complement strand
TATCCGCTTCGACCGCGCCGGCACCGAAGATCAATGCTGGAATATACAACGGCAGCGTCAGCAACGACAGCAGCACGCCGCCACCGCGCACACCGAGCGTCAGTGCCGCACCGATGGCACCGATCAGGCTCAACAGCGGCGTACCGATCAACAGCGAGAACACCAGGACGCCCAGTGCCTGTGGTGCCAGATCGTATTGCAGACCGAGCAGCGGCGCGATCAGCACCAGCGGCAACCCGGCCACCAGCCAGTGCGCAAGAATTTTCCCTGTCACCAGCAGGCCCAGCGGCGCCGGGGAAAGAAGCATCTGCTCCAGCGTGCCATCTGCATGATCCGCGGCAAACATGCGATTCAGCGACAGCATTGCCGCCAGCAACGCCGCCACCCACAGCACACCCGGAGCGATGATGCGCAACAGCGCCATCTCCGGGCCGATGCCGAGCGGAAACAGACTGACGACAATCACAAAAAAGAACAACGAGGTTAGCACCTCGCTCTTGCGGCGCAAGGCCAGCAGCAGGTCGCGTTTAACCACGGCACTGAAAATTGCGAACGTACCAAGCGAACCATGCAAACCAGCGCTCATTGCGACAGCACCAGAGTTTGCGGCACACCACCGGGAATGACGACCTCCTGGTGGCTGGTCAATACCGCCAGTCCGCCTTCAGCGACGTGTCTGCCAATGATCCCTGCCAGCCAGTTCACCGCCGCCGCATCGAGCGCCACGAATGGCTCGTCGAGAATCCACAACGGTGCCTTGCTCCACAGCAGATGCGCCAACGCAGCTCGGCGCTTCTGCCCCTGCGAAAGAATGCGTACCGGCAGATCTTCGCGCCCGGCCAGACCGGCGCGGCGCAGCAGATCAACACCCGCATCGTCACCCACCCGCACGCCGGCCAGCGCAGCCGTAGTACGCAGATTTTCCAGCGCGCTCAAATCGTCCTTGAGTGCGTTGTGATGGCCTAGATAAAGTACGGTTTGGCGATATTCGTCGCCAAGTTGGCCGATCGGCGTGCCCTGCCAGCAAATCTCCCCCGCATCGGGCGGCGACAGGCCACATAGCATGCGCAACAAACTGGTCTTGCCGGCGCCGTTCTCGCCGCCGACATGCAATCGCCCGCCCGGTGCAAGCGTGAAAGCGAGTCCGGAAAACAGGCGGCGGTCGCCGCGCGCACAGGCAAGATCGGAAGTGGAAAGCATGACGGGAGAGGCTGCGTAGAGGCCAAATTATGCCCGAAAGTACCCGCACCCGAAAGCTCCAACGGTTGCCGATGATTGTCGTTATCGCGAATGGGTCAGCGCATGGTACTTGCGCATGTGCATCGCTATCGCTAGCCTTCCATCCTTCGCACACACCGCTTGCCATCGAAATTGCCCACTCGAATTCCCCCACTGGATCAACATCGTGAATTTTCCGGGCTGCTGATTACCTGGCACAGGCGCCACGGTCGCCACGATCTGCCCTGGCAGCAGACACGCGATCCGTATCGCGTGTGGCTGTCGGAAATCATGCTGCAACAAACGCAGGTAACGGCGGTGATTCCATATTACCAGCGCTTCCTCGAACGCTTTCCGACGCTCTCAGAGTTGGCGCATGCGCCGGTCGAAGCGGTGATGGAATTGTGGAGCGGCCTCGGCTATTACGCCCGAGCGCGTAATTTGCATCACTGCGCCCGGCTCGTGATGAATGAGCATGCCGGCAGATTTCCGGAACACCCCGATGCCATCGCACAGCTGCCAGGCATCGGACGCTCCACCGCCAATGCCATCGGCGTGTTCTGCTTCGGCGCACACGCTCCGATACTCGATGGCAACGTCAAGCGCGTACTTTGCCGCGCATATGGCATCGAGGGATTCCCCGGTACATCGGCGGTAGAAAAACACTTGTGGACGTTGGCCGAAACCCTTTTGCCGCAACGCGACACACCCATCTACATCCAGGCGCAGATGGATCTCGGCGCTACCGCATGCACACGCCACCGGCCTGTCTGTCTGCAATCTGCGGCGGCATGCCCGCTCAGCAAAGTCTGCGTGGCACACGCCACCGGGCGTATTGCCGAGCTACCCACACCACGTCCGCGCAAGGTGTTGCCGCAACGCGAAATCGGCGTCCTGTTGCTGCATGCTGACGGCAAAATTCTTTTCCAGCGCCGCCCATCCAGCGGCATTTGGGGCGGCCTGCTGAGCCTGCCAGAGTTTCCTGTAGCGGAAGATCCACAACGGCATGTTGCACAGACTTGTAACTGCGTGGTTGAGCGCTTCGCCCCACTTGCGCCGTTGCGGCACACCTTCACGCATTTTCATCTGACCCTGCATCCATGGTCGGGCGAGGGCAGGGGGCTGCCGCATACTGCGGAACCTTCCGGTCTATGCTGGATAAATACAGATGAGCTCGATTCGGCAGCGCTGCCGACGCCCATCCGCAGAATCGTCGAAGGTTTTCTGCAAGGCGCAGAGCATGTGCCACGGCGCAAGCGTCGGAGGTAGAATCCTTGCACGGCATCATGTCAAACTCGTTTTACCAAACCCGGCCATAATATTCCTCAACGCCTTCCGAATTGTTTGCCGAGCGCCTCCATGAAAATCGCCATCGTCGCTCCCAGCCCGGTCCCCTTCGTCATTGGTGGTGCCGAGAATTTATGGTGGGGCCTGCTGAACGAGATCAATCAGCACACGCCGCACCAGGCCGAGCTGATCAAGCTGCCGAGTCCGGAGCGTAATTTTGCGGAATTGATCGCGAGCTACCGGCATTTCTCGCAACTCGATCTCGATCATTTCGATCTGGTGATTTCTACCAAATACCCGGCCTGGATGGTTCGCCACGACCGGCACATCTGCTACATGCAGCACCGGCTGCGCGGGCTCTATGACACCTATCACCTGATGAGCCTGCCCGACGGTTACTCAGCGCAGCATCCGGACGTTCTGGCCTGCCAGCAGATGATGCAGCACCCGGATGCCCGCCGCGCGATGCTTCCCGAATTCTTTGACCAGCTTGCCACGCTGCTCGCCGATCCGTCGGTGCCGGCCGAAATTCTTGATTTCCCCGGCCCCTTCATCAGAGAGGTCATCCATTTTCTCGACGGGATTGCGCTGACACCAAATGCCATCCGCAGATTTGCGGCGATCTCCGGCACCGTGGCCGGTCGCCAAAATTATTTCCCCGCGACAGCGCAAGTGCAGATCGTCAACCATCCATCGAATCTCAGCGGTTTCCATTGCGCAGGTGATGATTATCTGTTCACGGCAAGCCGGCTCGACGGCGCGAAGCGGCTGAAATTGCTGATCGAAGCAATGCACTTGGTGAAAGCGGATATCCGCCTGAAAATTGCCGGTAGCGGGCCTGATGAAGAACTGCTGAAGCAACTCGCCAGCGACGATCCGCGCATCGAATTCCTCGGCTTCGTCAATGATTGTGCGTTGGTCGATCTATATGCCGACGCACTGGCCGTACCCTATCTTCCCTACCAGGAAGACTACGGGCTGGTCACCATCGAGGCGATGATGAGTGGCAAGCCCGTGCTGACCGTCACCGATGCCGGCGGGCCGACGGAGATTGTCGTCGATGGAACAACCGGCTTTATCGTGCCGCCCTCCGCCGCAGCGCTCGCGGAGAAGATCGACTATCTGCACGAACATCGCCAGGAATGCCGCAGGATGGGTCAGGAAGGATTGAAACGCGCGCAGTCAATCAGTTGGCAAAAGACGGTTCTCGCACTGCTGGATACGGACGACGTTGCCCGCATCAACGCAACTGATATTTGAGCACCTTGCCCGAAGCATTGGTCGGTAGTGCGCTGACAAACTCGACATGGCGCGGCACCTTGTAGTTGGCCATGTTTTCGCGCGACCAACTGATCAGCCCGGCAGCATCGAGCGCTGCACCAGCACGCAACACCACATACGCTTTGCCGACTTCGCCCTGACGCTCATCGGGCACGCCGATCACGGCAACCTGGGCGATGGCCGGATGCGCCGTCAGAATGCGTTCGACCTCCGCCGGATAGCAGTTGAAGCCGCCGACGATATACATATCCTTGAGACGGTCAGTGATGCGCAGATTGCCATTCACATCGAGGATGCCGATGTCGCCGGTATGCAGCCAGCCCTCGGCGTCAATGGTTTCGCGCGTCGCTTCCTCGTTATTGAAGTAGCCCTGCATGACGTTATAGCCACGCATCACCACTTCACCCTCGCTACCCGCCGGCACCGGTTTGCCGGCCTCATCGATACAGCGCAGCTCGGTGCCGGGCATGGCGCGACCGCAGGTGGTGGCGATGGTTTCGGCATCGGCGTCGCGATCACAGATGGTTGCCACACCGCAGCATTCGGTGAGACCATAGGCGGTAACGATGATCTTGAAACCAAGTTCGTCGCGCATGCGGTGGATCATCGACGGTGCAATCGCCGCCGCACCGGTAACCGCCACACGCAGGCTGGAAAGTTCGAACTCCTTGAGACGCGGATGGGCGAGGAAGCTGAGGAACAATGTCGGCGAGCCGGGCAGGAAACTGATGCGCTCGCGGCCAATCAGCGTCAGCACGCTGTCGGTATCGAACACTGCCAGCGGATAGATCGTGCAACCGCGCATCAGTGCTGCCAGCCAGCCAGCCTTGTAGCCGAAGGAATGGAAGAAGGGGTTGATGATCAGGTAGCGATCATCGGCCTGCAAGTCGACGCAGCGCGACCACTCGTCGAAGGCGCGGATGTTCTGGCCGTGGCAAGTCATGACCCCCTTCGGCCGGCCGGTGGTGCCGGAAGTGAACATGATGTCGGAAAGATCGTCCGGCTTGACCGCCGCCGCGCGTTCGCGTGCCGCTGCTTCGGATGTCTTGTCGGCCAGCGCCAGAAAATCGGCCCAACCTGTGTCCGGAGCATGCACCTTGCCGAGTACGATGATGCGCTCCAGCGACGGTGTATTCTGCCCCTTCAGCATCCCCGGAAAATAGTCGTTGAGAAACTCGCCAACGCAGAACAGCAGACGTGCACCACTCTGCTCAAGAATGTCGGCTGCCTCGACGCCTTTCATGCGCGTGTTGATCGGGATAAGGATTGCGCCGACGCTGTGGATACCCAATGCCGCAGCCACCCATTCATGGCAGTTCGGCGCCCACACGGCGACACGATCGCCCGCATTGATGCCCACACTTATCAGTGCGCGCGCGACCTGAAGACGCAGCGCATCGAGCGCGGCAAAACTCAACTCGACGCCCGCCTCGCGGATAGCGATGCGTTGCGGATAATTCTGTGCGGCGGCGGCGATCAGGCCGGGAATAGTTTGTGGCATCTGCGACATGGCGATTCCTTGCGAGGTGCGTTCGATATTAACGATTGGCGAGCGAAGTCATTCCATGGACATCGTCATGTCCTCATTGCCCCAGTAAGCGCGCATCTCGACAACCTTGCCGGCATCATTGAAACGCATGGTTTCGATCACGCCAATCAACATCTTCGGCGCATCGGGCAGTGCCACTTCAACTTCCAGTGGCATCGCTGCGAAAGCCCCGGCTGAGCCACGCTGTGGCCCGGTGATGCGCAGTTTCGCGTTGCTGGCGATCGCCAGTTCGTAGAAGGCGCGAATAGCCGCTGTACCGCGCTGAATATCGACACCGACCGGATCCTCGACCGTGGCATCGTCGGCATACAGTGCCAAGATCCCTTCGAGATCCCCGGCGTTGAGGCGTTCGACATAGGCCCGCATTACGGCCTTCATCTCGTCATTGCTTGGCATGGCGACTCCTCGTGAATTCAAAAATAATAGCGACTGATGGTATCGACCACGCAACCCGGCTTGGCTTCACCTTCGATATCGATGGTGATGCGGATTGTCGCCTGGACACCTTCGCCAGCCTTTTCGACATTGACCACTTCACCGCGTCCACGGATGCGCTTGCCAACCTTGACGGGTGCCGGGAAGCGCACCTTCTCGCAGCCGTAGTTGACACCCATGCGCATGTTCCTGATCTCGACGAGTTGCGGCAGAAACAGATTGGCCAGCGACAGCGTCAGGTAGCCGTGCGCCACACAGGCACCAAACGGGCCGGTCTTGGCACGTTCTGGATCGACGTGGATCCACTGATGATCGTCGGTGGCATCGGCAAACTTGTTGACACGCTCCTGGGTCAGTTCGACCCATTCGGTCGCGCCGAGGTCCTTGCCAACGGCCTCAAGAACTTCCTGCGCGGAAGAGAATACGGTGGTCATGATGAGTTACCAATCGAGAATTATCAGGCGTGCTGGCTGCTGACCGAGACGATTTCACCCGTCATGTAGGAAGAGTAATCGCTGGCCAGGAACATGATGACGTTGGCGATTTCCCAGACTTCGGCAGCACGGCCGAAGGCTTCGCGGCTGGTCAATTGCTTGAGCAAATCTTCGGAAGCCGATTTCTTGAGGAAGTCGTGCAGCGCGATGCTCGGCGACACGGCATTGATACGAACGCCATGATCGGCCGCCTCCAGCGCACTGCAGCGCGTCAGCGCCATCACACCAGCCTTGGCTGCGGCGTAGTGCGCCTGCTCTTTCTGCGCGCGCCAGCCGAGCACTGAAGCGTTATTCACGATCACACCCTTGCCGCGCGGCTGCATGGCCTTGAGCATCGCCCGCGTCATGCGGAAGGTACCGTTCAAGGTGATATCGATGACCTTGTTCCATTCGTCGTCGGTCATTTCGACGATCAGCTTCGAGCCGCCGAGGCCGGCGTTGTTGATCAACACATCGGTGCCACCGAGCTTTTCCTCGGCCGTGTTGATCAGCGTTTGTACCTGATCTTCCTTGGTGACATCGCAGAGCTGGCCGAACACCGGACGCCCACCCGCCATTTCGCCAAGCTTGGCAACGGCTTCGTCGAGGCGGCGCGGATGCATGTCGGAAACCATGATGGCGCGACAACCTTCCTCGACGCACTTCTGCGCCGTGGAAAAACCGATACCAGCGCCAGCGGCAGCGGTGATGAGAACCGATTTGCCGGTCAGCAGGCCGTGGCCGGGAACATAGGCGGGAGGTGCTCGCATGATGATGTCCTTATGATTTTTGAATGAATGAGCTTACTTGCCGCGCGGTTCCTTGGGCATTCCCAGAGCGCGTTCGGCAATGATGTTGAGCTGAATTTCGTTGGTACCGGCGTAGATTGTATCGGCGCGGCTGAACATGAACATGCGTTGTAGATGCGCACGCGCGGTATTGTCCTGCGCATCGAGGATATCCGCCTCGCAGCCATAAACATCCATTGCCAGCTCGCCGAGATCGCGATGCCAGTTCGACCAATAATATTTATACATCATGCCAGCGCGCGGCAACGTGCCGTCCTGCGTACCCGAGAGCATGCGCAACGCGTTGTAGCGCATGACGCGCAGACCTGTCCACGCCTCGGCGATGCGCGCGCGGATCTGCGGATTCTTCACCGCACCATTGGCTTTCGCGGCTTCGCAAATCAGTTCGAACTCGTGCAAAAAATGCATTTGCTGGCCGAGTGTCGATGCGCCACGCTCGAAGCCAAGCAGGGCCATGGCGACATTCCAGCCTTCACCGGGCTTACCGATGATGTGGTCAGCCGTGGTACGCGCGCCATCGAAGAAGACTTCGTTGAACTCAGCCGTGCCGGTGAGCTGACGGATCGGACGAATCTCGATGCCCGACTGGTCAAGCGGCACCAGCAGGAACACCAGACCCTTGTTGCCCTGACTCTCGGGATCGCTGCGCGCCACAACGAAAATCCATTGCGACTCGTGCGCCAGCGAGGTCCACACCTTTTGACCATCGATGATCCAGTCACCATTCGCATCCTGGCGCGCCTTGGTGCGCACATTGGCGAGATCGGAACCGGCACCTGGCTCGGAATAGCCCTGGCACCAGAGCTCGGTGCCGGCGAGGATGCCCGGCAGGAAACGCTGCTTCTGCGCATCTGAGCCCAACGCGATCAGCGTCGGGCCGATCAGGCCTTCGCCGATATGGCCGACACGACCGGGGCCGCCGGCACGCGCGTATTCCTCGTGAAAAATCAGTTGCTGAGCCAGCGACAGGCCGCGCCCACCGTGCTCCTTGGACCAGCCGACACAGGTCCAGCCGCCCTCGGCCAACTCGCGTTCCCAGACCTTGCGCTCTTCGGGAAAAGCGTCCTCGTCGCCCGGGCCCCCGCGATGGCGGAGGGCTTCAAATTTGCCGACCAGGTGATCGTGCAACCAAGTGGCAATTTCGCCACGAAATGCCTCATCAGCCGCTGAAAATTCGATTTGCATGTGCGAACCTTGTCTCGTCAGGCCGGGCCGAGCAGCGCCGTCGCAATCCGCTCACGCAACGTATCCGCGCTGCCGAGCCAATGTGTGCCTGCCTGCGCCCGCTTGAAATAGAGTTGGGGATCGTATTCCCAGGTGAAGCCGACGCCACCGTGCAACTGGATGGCCTCGCCGGCACAATGGAAAAATGTGTCCGATGCGAGCGCCTTGGCACCCGCCGCTTCGAGCAGAAAATCCGCTGCCAGTGCGGGATTTGCTGCGACAGTGGCCGCGCCGTAAATTGCCGAGCGCGTCGCTTCGATTCTCACCATCATTTCCGCACAGCGATGCTTGATGGCCTGGAAGGAAGCAATGGTGCGGCCAAACTGCACGCGCTCCGCCGTATAAGCCAGCGTCAGATCGAGACACTGTTGCGCGCCGCCGAGTTGTTCCGCTGCCAGAACCAGCATCGCCAATGCTACCGCGCGCGGCATGGCGTGCGTTACCTGCTGCGGTGTGGCGATCAGTGCATCCTTGGGCAGCCTGACCTGATCGAGCTGGATGGCGGCAATGCGCCGCGTCGTGTCGACATTGCGGTACGGCGTGCGTGTGATGCCGGAGAGTTCTGCGGGAAAAGCGTACAAACCGACGCCACCGTTGCTGTCGTGTGCCGGCACGATCAGCAGTTGCGCCGTTGCACCATCCGGCACATGGGCGTAGTTGCCGCTGATGACAAAGCCATCGGTATCGATGCTGACGGTAGCATCGATATTTTGTGCTTGCCAGTCGATGCCGCTGCTGGCCAGGGCGACTGTCGCCGTCAGCTCGCCGGCGGCGATATGCGGCAGATAGCGCAGCTTCGCCGCATCATCCGCCACTTCAAGCAGCACTTGTGCGGCAAGTCCCACCGTCGAAAAAAATGGTGCGCACAGTAAACGCCGCCCCATCTGTTCCATCAGCAGCACCAGCTCGACGCTACCGAGACCGAGTCCATCGTAGACTTCGGGAATCACCGTGGCGCACCAGCCGAGTTCCTGGCCGATACGCGCCCAAAGAGCGTCATCGAAACCCGTTTCGGTCTGCATCGCCGCACGTACGGCGGCAGACGAACTGGCCTCGGCGAGAAACGCCTCGGCCGTGTCGCGGATCATCTCCTGGTCGGAGCTCAGCGCGAAATCCATGGCAAGGCCGTGCTCAGGCGCCGTAAACTTTTTGTGGCGACACGCCTTCGGCGATCAGTTCATTGACCACCGAGGTGAGTTCGGCCGGATTCCAGCGTGCTTTTTTGTCACGCACCGGGCCCGCACGCCAGCCATCGGCCAGCATGACCTGGCCACCGGCAACTTCAAAGACGCGGCCGGTAACACCCTTGGAGAGCGGGCTACCGAGCCAGACAACAATCGGCGCGACATTGGCTGAATCGTAAAAGTCGAAGCTGCCATCGGTCGGCTTCTTCATCATTTCAGCGAACGGACCTTCAGTCATCAGCGTGCGTGCGGAGGGCGCCAGCGCGTTCGAGGTGATGCCGTAGCGGCCAAGTTCGGCAGCCTGCACCAGCGTCAGCGTAGCGATGCCGCCCTTGGCGGCGGAGTAGTTGGACTGGCCGATCGAGCCTTGCAGGCCGGCACCGGAGGTGGTGTTGATGATGCGCGCATCGACCGGCGTGCCGGCCTTTGACTGGTCGCGCCAGCGACGGCAGAGAATGTTGGCGAGACAGAAATGGCCGCGCAGATGCACGCGCATCACCTGATCCCAGTCGTCCTCGCTCATGCTGACGAACATGCGGTCGCGCACGATACCGGCGTTGTTCACCAGCGTATGTACTTCGCCATAAGCGGCGATGGCGGCGTCGACGATTTTCTGCGCGGTTTCCATGCGCGTGATGTCGTCGCAGGTGGCGATGGCCTTGCCACCTGCGGCGATGATTTCGTCGCGTACAGCTTCGGCCGATTCGGTGCGGATCTCATTGACCACCACATTTGCGCCTTCGGCAGCAAATGCCAGTGCATAAGCCTTGCCCAGGCCACTGCCGGAGCCGGTAATGATTACGGTACGCTGAGCGCAAATTCCCATTTTCTCTCGTCCTCTTTTTCGTCAAGCCGATGAACGCCGGACGCAATTCCGGCAACTGTCCATTGTTTCCATAGCCCTGCTTTGCCACATCGTCCGATAAGACTAAGCAGCCCATTGTCGCAGCAGACGACTCAGTTGCAGAATTTTAGAAATAGACGAGAAAATGCCTTGATGAAGGCGGGATCGAAGATCGTACCGAATGCAAACCACTAACCGGGAGCGATCGTCATTTCTCGACGAAAGCCCTTTCGATCACATAGTCGCCGGCAACGCCGATGCGCGGAGAGACCTTGAAGCCACGCGCATCAAGTAATTTGCAGGTGTCGGCAAGCATGTCCGGACTACCGCAGAGCATCGCCCGGTCGTGCGCAGGATCAAGCGGCGGCAGACCGATGTCCGTGAAAAGCTTGCCGCTTTCAATCAGGTCAGTCAACCGGCCGCGATTGCGGAAAGGCTCGCGCGTCACTGTCGGATAGTAGATCAGCTTCTCGCGCGCCGCGTCACCAAAATATTCGTTATGCGGCAGCTCACGCGATATGAAGTCAGAATAAGCGAGTTCATTGACCTGGCGCACACCATGTACCAGCACTACTTTTTCGAAGCGCTCGTAGACAGCCGGATCCTGGATCAAGCTCATGAAGGGCGCCAGTCCCGTGCCAGTCCCGAATAGATAAAGGTGTTTGCCCGGCCGCAAGTCGCCAATTATCAGCGTGCCAGTGGGCTTGCAGCCGATAATGACCGGCTCGCCGGGTTGCAGATGTTGCAGGCGTGAAGTCAGCGGACCATCGGGTACCTTGATGCTGAAAAACTCCAGATGATCGGCATAATTGGCACTGGCGATGCTGTAGGCACGCAGTACGGGGCGGCCCTCGACTTCCAGGCCGATCATGACAAACTGGCCGTTCTCGAAACGCAGACCCGGATCGCGGGTGGTGCGAAAGCTGAACAGGGTATCGTTCCAGTGATGAACACTGAGAACACGCTCGGTATTGAGTACACGCATACAAAATCCCTTTCTCTTATGGGAGGGATTGTAGGCAAGTATAACTTATCGGTAAAATGGATTATATAGAGATCATTATTCGGTATTGCCGATATGAAATTCAGTTTGCGTCAGTTGCAGGTATTTGTCGCTGTAGCCCGTTCGGGCAGTGTTTCGCAGGCTGCCGTCGATATCGCGCTATCGCAGTCGGCAACCAGCACGGCACTCAGCGAATTTGAAAAACAATTCGACTGCCAACTGTTCGATCGCGCCGGCAAGCGCCTGCGCATCAATGCGCTGGGCGGACAATTGCTGCCAAAGGCGGTGGAACTACTTGATCGGGCCGGCGAAATTGAGGAACTCCTCGAAGGCCATGCCGGGCTTGGTTCGCTACGTATCGGTGCAACGCTGACTATCGGCAATTATCTGGCGACACTGATCGTCGCGGATTTCCTGCGCCGACATGTGGAAGCCAGGGTGCAACTCACAGTGCACAATACTGCGACGATCATCGAGCAGGTCGCCGGATTCGAACTCGATCTAGGGCTGATCGAAGGCGCCTGCCATCATCCCGATCTGGAAACGCAGGCTTGGGTAAGCGACGAGCTGATGGTGTTTGCGCCCCCGGATCATCCGTTGGCCCGACGGCGCAAGGTCGGTGTTGCCGAACTCATGCGTGAGACCTGGATCCTCCGCGAGAAAGGTTCCGGAACACGCGAGGTGTTTGAGCAGGCGCTGCGCCATTTTCATGTTGAACCGACAATCCGCCTGGAGCTTGAGCATACCGAAGCCATCAAGCGCGCCGTTGAATCCGGGCTCGGCCTCGGCTGCATCTCCCGGTTGGCGCTGAAGGAGGCCTTCCGGCGCGGCAGCCTGGCACCGATCCATACGCCCGATCTCGATCTACGGCGCAATTTTCAGTTTCTCTGGCACCGTCGCAAGTATCGAACTTCCGCACTGCGCGAGTTTCTCACCGCCTGTCTGGCGATGTCGGCAGGGGCAAAACGCAGCGACTTGATCGATCTTCCGTACATTCCATGAAACACCGCAGCCCATGATTTCAAATTCAACGATGGCGTCAACCCGCCAGGCCTGCAACAGTACGTTCCAGAAAGTTCGCCACTCCCGCGAAAGCGGGAGCCCATGCAATTCCTTTCGCTCAAGCCTTGAATCGACCTATAGATCGTTGCGAAAATACAACAAATATTGCAAGGCCAGACATGGGAAATGCGTTTTTGCTTGTCGAGAAGGGGGAACGCTTGGAGAATTGCAGCTAGTTTCCCTCATCCTTCAGAAGGGGGCAGCGGCGAAGTTGCAGTGACCACACGTGGAGTCATTGAGGTTCGCTTGAAAACGAAATTAACCGAAACCGAATTAACCACCCGCACTTTCAACAGGAGATTCACGATATGCAAAAGAAAATCATCGCTCTGGCCGTTGCCGGCCTCGTTTCAGGCGCCGCCTTCGCAGACGGTTCCAATGTCACCGTCTACGGCGTGGCTGATCTGTCGTTCGACATGGTCTCGACCTCTGGCCCGACCGGTGCCGAAACTGGCTCGTACAACCGCGTGTCCAGCAACAGTTCCTACCTCGGCTTCAAGGGCAGCGAAGCTCTGGGCAATGGCCTGGACGCCGTGTTCCAGTTCGAGAATAGTGTGACGGCCGATGCCGGCGGCATGTTCGGCGCTGCACGCGACACCTTTGCTGGCCTGAAAGGTAGCTACGGCTCGATGACTCTCGGTACCCAGACCACCCCGACCCGCCTGCTCGGCACCCAGATCGACGTTAACGTCGGCGCCACCAGCATTGGCCAAAACGTGGCCGTGTTCGGACTCCCCGGCTTCGATGCTCGCCATGCCAACAGCGCCCTGTACACCTCGCCGAACATGAGCGGCTTCAGCATTGGCGCCGCCTATATGGCCGGCGAAGACAAGTCCGTCGATGGCGCTGCCGGCACTTTTGCACAAAAGAACTCCGATATGTGGGATCTGGGTCTGACCTACGCCAATGGCCCGGTGCTGGCTGGCCTGACCTATGCCACAAGCAAGGCTCGCGACGTAGCCGATTCCCAGTTCAAGAATACCCGTCTGGCTGGTGCCTACAACTTCGGCCAGGGTAGCGTTCGCGCACTCTGGAATTCGGCCAAGACCAGCGTCACCGGTTTTGACTCGAAGCAGAACACCTGGGGTCTCGGTGCCACCTTCAATGTGGCTGCCAATGGCAAGCTGATTGGCCAGTACTACAAGACCAACGACGTCTCCACCAATGCTGGCGATATTGCCAACACCGGTGCCAAGCTGTTTGAAATCGGCTACGAGCACAGCCTGTCGAAGCGCACCATGATCAAGGCGATCTATGCACGCGTCAGCAACGACTCCGGTGCTGCGTTCAACTTCGCCAACAACGGCGTCAATAACCCGGGTGCCGATATTGATCCGAGCGGCCTGCAAGTTGGCATCCGTCACAGCTTCTAAGCAGCAGTTTCACCGCTGTTAGTATGTGTTTTACGGCCGCTCCCCGCAAAGGGAGCGGCCGTTTTCATTGCAAAAACTTCTGAAGGGGCGCCTCATGAACCAGATCAGGATATCCATTGCCAGCAGTACCTTGCTTCTTGCTTCACTGCCGGGCGTTGCCCTGGCTTCCGGTTTTCAACTGCTCGAACAAAATGCCAGCGGCATGGGCCAGGCTTATGCTGGTTCAGCGGCGGTCGCCGAGGACGCCAGCACGGTGTTCTTCAATCCGGCGGGCATGGCGCTGCTGGCACCCGGAAAGTCGCATATTGCCGTCGGCCTCGACTTCATCCAGCCATCGGCGAAATTTTCTAACGCTGGCTCCACATCTCCAGCGCTCATTCCGCTCAGCGGCGGCACTGGTGGTGATGCGGGTGACATGAATTATGTGCCACATGCCTATATTGTCGTGCCGCTGAACGAACGCATGAGTTTTGGCCTCGGCCTCGGTGCTCCGTTCGGTCTGAAAACCGAATATGACGCCACTTGGGTCGGCCGTTTCCATGCGGTTAAGTCCGATGTCAAGACGATGAACTTGAATCCGTCACTTTCCTACAAGGTCAGCGATCAGCTGGCGCTGGGGTTCGGCCTGAATTATCAGAAGCTAAAAGGTGAATTCAGTAGTGCCGTGGATTACCCTGCTGCGATTTATGCCAACCCGCTGACGCGCCCCCTGACCGCCTTGGCGAAGCCGGGGTCTGCCATGCTCTCCGGTGACGATACTGCCTGGGGTTACAATTTTGGCGCGATATTCCAGGTTTCGCCGCAGACGCGTCTGGGACTGTCGTACCGTTCGGCGATCAAATACCATCTGGAGGGGACGGCCAACTTCAGTAGTACCGGCAACCCGATCACCGACGTAATCGTTAAATTGCCGGTTTCTCCCGCACGCGGTGGAAATATTTATGCCGATATCAAGCTGCCGGATACGCTCACTGCTAGTGTCGACCACCATGTGAACGACCGATGGGACGTACTTGCCGACCTTTCCTGGACTGGCTGGGCGAAGATTCCAGTGCTCCAGTTCAATTATGCCAACGATAATTCCATCGTCAGCGCCACGCAGGAGAACTGGCGCAATACCTGGCGCGTCGCCCTCGGTGGCGTATATAAGGTTAATGACAGCTGGAAATTGAAGCTGGGCACGGCTTTTGATCAAAGCCCTGTCAGTAGCACATATCGCACGGCTCGTCTGCCTGACAATGATCGCTTATGGCTGTCCTGTGGTGGCCAGTACCAGCTCAGTAAGAACGATGCAGTGGACTTTGGCTACACTCACATATTCGTCAAAAAGAGTTCGATCGCCGATAACGGCGGCGCGAGTATGGGACTGCTGCAGGGGGAATACAAGAGTGATGTGAACATGTTCGGCATACAGTATTCGCGCGGCTTCTGATCCATTCCATTACCAATCTAAAAAGGCCGCTCCCGAGGGAGCGGCCTTTTTACTTGTGGATCTGGTTGCACAGCTAAGCGTTTAATATCCCCGCTCGCGGGAGCGGGACATTCGCGTATTCAGTCTCAGTTCATCCTGCCGAGAATCGCTCCACCGGTCGGCACGCCGACGCCGGAGGTAACCAGGGCGTGATTGACGTTTTTCTTCGGCTGGTTGACCGAGGTACCACGCACCAAACGCACGGCTTCGACGATACCGTTCATGCCGTGAATGTAGGCTTCCGACAACTGGCCGCCATGGGTATTGGTCGGCAGGCGACCATCGGGACGCAGATTGCCGGCCAGGACGAAGTCGGCGGCTTCACCGAATTCGCAGAAGCCCCAGGATTCAAGTTGCATCAGCACGATGGAGGAGAACGCGTCATAGATGACCGCGGCATCAATATCCTTGGCCGAGAGGCCACACTGCGCGTAGGCATGCTTGGCGGCGATGTCCATCTCGGGAATGCGGCCGATTTCCGGACGATAGAAAGAAGTCATTTCTTCCTGATCTTTCGGCGAGCACTGGGCGGTGCCGTTGATCAGCACACCGGGTTGCTTGAGATCACGCGCACGCTCCGGCGTGGTGATGATCACCGCCGAACCGCCGTCGCTTTCCTGGCAGCAATCGAACAGGCGCAGCGGTTCGCAGATACGGCGGGCGTTGTCGTACTCTTCACGCGTGAAGGGCTGCTGGTAGAAGAAGGCAGCGGGATTCTTGACAGCGTATTCGCGCGTCGCGTGGGCGACTTCGAACAAGGCTTCCTGGGTGCAGCCCGTCAGGTGCATATAGCGCTGGGTAAACATCGCCACCCAGGAGGTCGGCGTGAGCAGGCCGAAGGGCATGTACCAGCCGTAGTGAATCGCGCTGCCGGTGATCAGCGAACCCGAAACGCCGTCGGAATAGCGATGGCCGGAGCGGCCGTTGAGCGCGCGATAGCAGACCACAACTTCAGCCATGCCGGTCGCCACCGCCATCGCAGCCTGCATCAGCGTGCCGGTGGCCGCACCACCGCCGTAGGGCACGCGCGAGAAGAAGCTCAGATCACCACAGCCGAGGGCGCGGGCGACGTCAACTTCCTCGTTCTGGTCCATGGTGAACGTCACCATGCCATCGACATCGGAAGGCTTCAGGCCGGCGTCGTTGAGGGCGGCCTTGACGGCCTCGGCCGCCAGGGAGAGTTCCGAGCGACCGGAGTTCTTGGAGAACTCGGTCGAGCCGATGCCGACGATCGCGGCCTTGTTCGCAATATTGGCAACCATGTTCAAGCCTCCTTGGGCAGGGCGACGCGCACCGTGCCGGTCATGTGCGTACCCCAGACATTGTTCACACCTTCGACGGCGACAGAGACGACGCCGCTGGCATCATCCTTGGCCTTGACTTCACCAGTGACAGCCATCACGAAGCCGGGCAGATTAGGTGCGCCCAGCTTGATGTCGATGCCCTTCAGCGTGCAGTCGGGGCCGGCCCAGTCGGTGATGAAACGGCCCATGAAGCCGTTACTGGTCAGGATGTTCATGAAGACGTCCGGCAGGCCGGTGGCTTGTGCGACTTTCTTGTCATGGTGCACCGGGGTGAAATCGCGCGAGGCGATGGCCGCGCCGATGATCAGGCCGGAGGTGATGTCGATCTTGAGCTCGGGCAGCTTGTCACCGATGGCGACCTGGCTATATTTCAGGGTATTCAGGTTCATGATGTTTCCTCGCTATGCGCTATGTTCAGGCCAGATAGAACTGTGGCAGCCAGGTCTTCGCATCGACCTGCTCGACCTTGCCCTTGACCTTCATGCCGATCTTGATGGCTTCGGGTTCGCAGCCGACAAGGTTGGCGACCAGATTGGTGCCTTCACCCAGCTTGATGACGGCGCAGATCAGCGGATAGGGGTAGCCCGGGAACTTCGGGTAGTGCATCTGTGTGAAGCTGAGGATTTCGCCTTCGAGCTTCGATTCAATCGAATCCCATTCCGTGGATTGGCACTCGCCGCACATCGGACGCGGCGGGTGGCGCAGCGTTTTGCAGCGCTTGCAGCGCTGGATCGGCAGCTTGCCCTGATCCACGGCTTCCCACCACCAGGCGTTGTCGTGACCACGCGGTGAGGCGAGGCGCGTCGGTACCGCCGGGGCGCCCGCGTCGCCGCTGGCCGCTGCCGGCTCTTCGCCCGCCTTGGGAATGAACTTGAGGACGCGAAACACCTGACGACCGATTTCTTCGCCGTTCTGGTCGGTGAATTTGGTCAGTGTTTCGATGAAGTAACCGACGCCACGCGAAGTCGCCTTCTGCTCGGAAATCTTGTCGATGACGGTGGGAGCAAACACCTGGTCGTCAGGGCGCAGGTCGCGAACGTATTCGGTGTTGGTATTAGTGCCAAGCACACCGCTGAAGCCGTGGGCATCGAAGACATTGTGCAGCTCGCGCTGCAGGTCCATCGCCGGCGTCTGACACATCGGATAGCCTTCCATGCTCCAGATCTGCAGCATGGTCGGCGGCGCAATAAGGCCGCCCTTGCTCGATTTGGCGGCGAATGTCTCGTCGGTATAAACGGGGTTCTCATCGCCCATCACTTCGGCCCAGTGACGGATCATGGCCTTATTGACGTCGTCCTTGCCGCGCTTCGGCGCGCCGAGTTCCCGGCCGACATAGGCCTGGATTTTTGCTTCAAACGCTTTGGTTTCTTCAGGCGTCATGGTTCAGTCCCGGTTGATCGTACAAAAATAAGATGTTCTGCGCAGCACGCTGTAATTCTTCTGTTTTTAGTCACTTGGCGCAGCAACGGCGGCTTTCGGGCCAGCAGGCGAATCTACGCGAAAGCGTTACCGGAATCCTCGTCTGAATGGACGATATTGACGCGCACTCGCCCGGCAAAACACCTTGGTGTCGGGTAATTGCGTGCTTTGATGGCAATGTGTAATAATGAGTAACGATGTGTAAGTGCCTGCGGATAATGCAGCAAAGCTACTTATGACAACGCCGTTCGGACAAACTTGTACAAAGACCAAAGACAAGGAGAAAAGCATGAAGATTCCCTTCGCAAGCAAACCCGCAGCATTGACGTTGTCCATTGCAATATCACAGTTGTTTGTCGCTCAGCCGGTGCTGGCGCAAACCGCCCCGGCCGCCCAGGTTGGCGGTATCGAGGAAGTCATCGTCACCGCACAGAAGCGCAAGGAAAACCTCCAGGATGTGCCAATCTCCATCCAGGCCCTGAGCGCCAAGGATCTGGAGAAACACAATATTGTGTCGCTGGGTGATCTGGGTGCCGAAGTACCGGGGCTCAATATGGCGCCCTACCCTGGCAGTAGCGAAATTTTCTTCCCGACCTTCCGCGGTATCACCACCAATGCGGTGTTCATCAGCGCCCCCAACCCGATTGCAGTCCATGTGGATGGCGTCTTCCATTCGCAACTGGTCGGTCTCAACAATCCAGCTGCTGATCTGGAACGCATCGAAGTGCTGAAGGGGCCGCAAGGCGTGCTCTCCGGTCGCAATGCTACGGGTGGTGCAATCAATATCTACACAGCACGCCCGGAACTTGGCATATTCGGTTTCAAGCAGCAATTCACGATCGCCGAGCGTGGCCAGTTCCTTTCCAAGACTGTGTTGAACATTCCGGTGAAGGATGATCTGGCGCTGAAGCTGTCCTATCTACACAATCAGAAGAACAGTGACGGTGTTTCCAATACTGCACCAGGCGGTCCCCAGTTCGGCGAGAAGGATGGCGATGCTTGGCGTATCGACTTGCGCTGGAAGCCGACATCAAACGTAACTGTCGATTACGGCTATGACGGCACCAACACCAAGAGCTATGACACACCACCGCAGTGTCTGGTGCCGGGCGATCAAATGGCTTATGGCGGCGTCGGTTTTATCCGCGCCTATGGTTACGATGCCGATCCACGCGTCAGCCAGTTCGTGAGTGGTTGCTCGACAAACAAACTGACCAGCCTGTATGCCCCCTTCAACTGGGCCAAAAACGTTAATAAGACCGAAGGGCATACCCTCAACATCAACTGGGATGCCAGCCCAACCTTCACGTTGCGCTCCATTACCGGCTATACCAAGGTCAACGCCCTTAATAATTACAGCTATGGCGTCTACGCCGGTGGTGCCGCCTTCCGTGGCGATAGCGGATCGTTCACACTTGCTGGCCCCGACGTACCGGGCGGCACCATGCA
>DAOLZE010000015.1:0-20322 GCA_035426125.1 Rhodocyclaceae bacterium | reverse complement strand
TCGGCATCGTCGCCAACCAGCCGATGGTGCTGGCCGGCTGTCTCGATATCCGGTCATCAATCAAGGCGGCACGCTTCGTGCGCTTCTGCGACGCCTTCAACATCCCGGTGATCACACTGGTCGACGTACCTGGCTTCATGCCCGGAACATCACAGGAATACGGTGGCATCATCAGACACGGTGCCAAGCTGCTGTATGCCTACGCCGAATGCACCGTGCCGAAGGTCACCGTCATCACCCGCAAGGCCTATGGCGGCGCCTACGATGTGATGGCATCGAAGCACCTGCGCGGCGACGTTAATTTCGCCTGGCCATCGGCGGAAATCGCCGTGATGGGGCCAAAGGGCGCGGTTGAGATCATCTTCCGCAAGGACATCGGCGATGCGCAGAAGATCGCCGACCGCACCGAGGAATATCGTCTGAAGTTTGCCAATCCATTCATCGCCGGCAGTCGCGGTTTCATCGACGACGTGATCATGCCGCACGAAACGCGCAAGCGTATCTGCCGCTCGCTGGCTATGCTGAAGCGCAAGAAGCTTGAGAACCCATGGCGCAAGCACGGCAATATTCCTCTGTGAGTCGAGAGTAGTGAGTGGAGAGACAAGAACGCGCCTGATGCCTGCTTTTACTCTCAACTAACAACTAACGACTCTCGACAAAATTCGGAGAATTTTAAATGTTCAAGAAAATACTCATCGCGAACCGTGGCGAAATCGCCTGCCGCGTCATCAAGACCGCTCGCAAGATGGGCATCAAGACCGTCGCCGTGTATTCCGATGCCGACCGCAATGCGAGTCATGTCGAAATGGCTGATGAGTCGGTGTGCATCGGCCCGGCGCCATCGAAAGAATCCTACCTGTGCATGGACAAGATCATCGCCGCTTGCAAGCAGACCGGCGCTGAGGCGGTGCATCCGGGTTACGGTTTCCTCTCCGAGAACCCCGCGTTCTGCGCACTCCTGGAAAAAGAAGGCATCATCTTCATCGGCCCGAAGCCGCATGCCATGGAAGCGATGGGTGACAAGATCGCCTCGAAGAAACTCGCCATGGCAGCCAAGGTCAACACCATTCCCGGCTACACGGATGTCATCAAGGATGCCGATGAAGCGGTACGCATCGCTGCCGGCATTGGCTATCCGGTGATGATCAAAGCCTCCGCCGGTGGCGGCGGTAAGGGTCTGCGCGTCGCCTTCAACGACAAGGAAACACACGAGGGTTTTCAGTCGTGCACCAACGAGGCGCGCAACAGTTTCGGCGACGACCGCGTGTTCATCGAGAAATATATCGAGGAGCCGCGCCACATCGAAATCCAGGTGCTCGGCGACAGCCACGGCAATGTCGTCTATCTGTGGGAACGCGAGTGCTCACTACAGCGCCGCCACCAGAAGGTTGTTGAGGAGGCACCGAGTCCCTTCCTCGACGCGAAGACGCGCAAGGCGATGGGCGAGCAGGCAGTGGCGCTGGCCAAAGCCGTGCAATATCAGAGCGCCGGCACCGTCGAATTTGTCGTCGGCGGCAAGGACAAAGCGTTCTACTTTCTCGAAATGAATACGCGCCTGCAGGTCGAACATCCGGTCACCGAGTTCATCACCGGCCTCGATCTGGTCGAGCAGATGATCCGCGTCGCCTACGGCGAGAAGCTGGCGTTCAAGCAGTCCGAGATCAAGCTCAACGGCTGGGCCATCGAGTGCCGCATCAATGCCGAAGACCCGTTCCGCAATTTCCTGCCGTCGATCGGCCGGCTGGTGCGCTACATTCCGCCGCGTGAAATTCCCGGTCACGTGCGCGTCGACACCGGCGTGTATGAAGGTGGCGAAATCTCCATGTACTACGATCCAATGATCGCCAAATTGATCGTGCACGCCGCGACACGTGAACAGGCGATCACCCGGATGCGCGATGCACTCAACGAGTTCGTCATCCGCGGCGTGTCATCGAACATCGCCTTCCAGGCGGCGCTGATGCAAAACCCACATTACCTTTCCGGCAACTTCAACACCGGGCTGATCGGCGAAACCTACCCGAAGGGCTTCAACGCCGCCGATCTGCCGCACGACGATCCGGCCATGCTGGTCGCCGTCGGTGCGGCCATCCACCGCAGCTATCTGGCGCGCAACGCCTCGATCAGCGGACAGATGCCTGGCCACGAGTACGAACCGGGCAACGATTTCGTCGTACTGCTCAACAACATCCAGCACCCGGTGGTGGCCAGGCCGGTGTCCGGCGGCTACGACATCAGCTACGCCGGCGACACTTACAAAATGCGCAGCGAATGGCAGTTCGGTCAGCCGCTGTATCAGGGCACGCTCAACGGAACACCGCTGTGCATGCAGGTGGAACGCGTCGGCCTGCGTTATCGACTCTGTCACTGGGGCACCCAGGCCGACCTGCTGGTCATGACGGCGCACGTCGCAGCGATGCAGAAACTGATGCCACACAAAGTGCCGCCTGACCTGTCGCGCTTCCTGCTTTCACCGATGCCCGGCCTGCTGCGCGAAGTCGCCGTGGCACCTGGCCAGGAAGTGAAAGCCGGCGAAAAGCTCGCCGTCATCGAAGCCATGAAGATGGAAAATGTCCTCAAGGCCGAGCAGGATTGCGTCGTTAGCAAACTGGCGGCGAAAGTCGGCGACAGCCTCTCCGTCGATCAGGTCATCATCGAGTTTCGCTGATGGCCGTTGCAGTAAATGGGTAGTTCATAGTTCGCTGTCGCTCTATGCATCCCGATATTTGCCACACTCGGCGGATATCGGGATATTTCGGGCAACTGGATTCTGTGGTCGATATTGTGTTCACATCGCCAATGTTGCTGCGGATGTATTGCTGTTTGTCATAGTGCCGTCTCCTTGTGTGGAGTTGATGCTTTGCATCATAAGAATTGCCCGACAATTACTCCAACTCCCATGGGTTGTTGGTATCGATTCGATATAGGCAATGTCTATTTTTTGCCGGCGACCTTTGTACCCGGTAGGCGACAGTCAAGCAGGGCACGGCGCAGCACGTCGATGGCCTTGTGGCGTGGAAAACTGGAACGCCACACCAGGCCAACACGGCGCGTCGGTGTTGGTTCGACAAAGGGTCGCACACGCAGCAGCGGATCATTTTTCGGGATCGTGTCGGCGCATGACGAAGGCATTACCGAGACACCGATACCGGAAGCCACCATGTAGCGGATCGTCTCCAGTGAGCTGCCTTCGAGTACCTGCGGCGCGGCAGGGTTGCTGCCATGCGCACAGAGATCAAGCACCTGATCGCGAAAACAGTTGCCGGCACCGAGCAGCAGCAGCGGTTCGTCGAGCAGCCAGATCGGTTTGATGTATTTCTGTTTGACCCAGGCGTGCTTCACTGGCAACAGCGCACGAAACGCCTCGTCGTACACCGGCTGGGCGACGAGGCCGGGTTCGTCGACTGGCAGAGCAAGGATGGCGATATCGAGATCGCCGGACTTGATTGCGGCGAGGAGTTTTTCGGTGAAGCCTTCCTGGATGATCAGCGGCATCTGCGGCGCACGTTCGCGCAATAGCGGCACCAGCTTCGGCAGCAGGTAGGGTGCGATGGTGTAGATGACGCCGATGCGTAGCGGACCGGCGAGTGGATCGCGGCCCTGCGCGGCGATTTCAGTCACGCGCGCTGCTTCGGCAAGGACGCGTACAGCCTGCGCGACGATCTGCTCGCCAACCGGTGTGATGCGTACTTCGGCACCGCGTTCGAAGATCGCCACACCGAGTTCATCCTCGAGCTTCTTCACTGCCACCGACAGGGTCGGTTGCGAGACAAAACATTTTTCTGCGGCGCGGCCGAAATGCAGCTCGCGGGCAAGGACAACGATGTAGCGCAGGTCGGTAAGAGTCATGGCACAAAGCTCCTGTCAGCGAATTTCTCCCTCGCTCCCTTCAAAGGATAAGAGGGGGAAAACCTTTATGTCATTGCGACTCCAGCGGCTGGAACAGCACGTCGAGATCCTCGGCGGTGATCAGGTGACGGTTCGGTGCGGCGCCTTCGAGCAGATGATCGGCGAGGCCGCGCTTGCGTTCCTGCAGGGCGAGAATTTTCTCTTCGACGGTACCCTGCGTCAGCAGCTTGTAGACGAACACCGGTTTGTCCTGACCGATGCGATGAGCGCGCGCCGAGGCTTGTTCCTCGACGGCCGGATTCCACCACGGATCGTAATGGATCACGCTGTCGGCGGCGGTCAGGTTGAGCCCGGAACCGCCGGCCTTGAGGCTGATCAGGAACAGCGGCACTTCGCCGTTCTGGAAACTCTTGATCGGCGTCTCGCGATCCTTGGTCTGCCCGGTCAGCTTGACATAGGCGATGCCGCGACGATCGAGTTCATCCTCAATCAGCTTGAGCATGCTGGTGAATTGCGAAAACAGCAGAATACGTCGGCCTTCGTCGAGCAGTTCCGTGAGCATTTCGAAAAGAAGTTCGAGCTTCGCCGATTCCATGGCTTCGCCTTCACGCACCGCGCCATGCAGCTTGACCAGGCGCGGGTCGCAGCAGGCCTGACGCAGCTTCAGCAGCGCGTCGAGAATCATGATTTGACTCTGCGCCACGCCGCGGCTGTAAAGTACCTGACGCAGTTTTTTGTCAAAGGCCAGGCGCAGCGATTCGTAAAGATCGCGCTGCGCACCAGACAGTTCTACCCAGCGGATGATTTCGGTTTTCGGTGGCAGATCGTTGAGCACCTGCTCCTTGGTTCGTCGCAGCAGGAAGGGCCGCACGCGCTCGGCCAGCAAACGGCTGCGCTCGACATCACCCTGCTTTTCAATCGGTGCGCGGAAGGCGGCGGCGAAACGTCGCACGTCGCCGAGCAGACCGGGCATCAGGAAGTTGTATTGCGCCCACAGTTCGCCAAGGTGGTTTTCCAGCGGCGTACCGGTCAGTGACAGACGGTGGCGTGCCTTCAACTGGCGCGCGACACGGTGCGAATGTGACTTGGGATTCTTGATGAACTGCGCCTCGTCGAGCACCAGCAGATGATATTCCTGTGCCAGCAGAATCTCGCGGTCACGCACCAGCAGCGGGTAGGTTGTCAGAATGACATCGACATCCTTCATGGCGGCGAAGTGCGGTGCGCGCAGCGGGCCATGCAGCGGCAGTATTTTCAGCTCGGGGGCAAACTCGCGTGCCTCGCTGCACCAGTTGGCGATCAGGCTGGTCGGCATGACCACCAGGCTCGGCAGATTGGCGCGGCCGCTGGTTTTTTCGAGATGCAGGTGGGCCAGCGTCTGCACCGTCTTGCCGAGTCCCATATCATCGGCGAGGATGCCGGCAAGGCCGTAGCTGCGCAGGAATTGCAGCCAGTTGAGACCGTGCTGCTGATACGGCCGCAGCACCGCTTTGAAGCCCGCTGCCGGCAGCACTTCTTCGATACCGGTGAAATCGCGCAGGCGATGGCCGAGTTCACGCAAACGTTCGCCACCGAGCCAGTGACCGGGTAGTTTCTCCAGATCATTCAGGACAGTGGCATTAAGCCGGGAGAGCCGCAGGTGTTCGTGTTCGCCAGAAAATTCGAGCAGCGGCCCGAGCCAGGCGCGTAGACGCTGCACCGGCACCGGCAGGACATGCCGCTCGTCGAGCGGCAGTGGTACGCGCTCGCCGTCAGGCAGCAGACGCAATTCTTCGAGCAGACGCGGCCGCAGGGCAATCAGCCGCGCCAGTGGCTCGACCAGGCTGATGCGCGTGCCGTCGACGACAACGCCCAGGTCAACATCGAACCAGTCGTTGTTCTCGATGAACTCGTCGTCGATCACCTCGACGAACCAGTCCTCGGCTTCACTCAGCTGATAGGGGAAATCCTCGCCGATTTCGATCTGCACGCCGACGTCTCTGAGCTTCGGTACGGTCTGGTCGATGAATGCCAGCCAGCTGGCGAGATCCCAGGCTTCCGGTAGCAGACAATCGGTCGTCGCATCGAGGCGCCGGGCTTTGCCAAGACGCTTGCGATAGCTCTCCAGCCCGTGCGCCTGCAGCAGGCTCCAGGCAGTGGTTTCGCTGTCGCGGTCGCGCAGCAGGGAAACCGCATGACCATCGCGCCGGGTGTGCAGCAGGGACGGCGTGCGCTCGCTGCCTGAGACACGCGGCAAGCCGGGATATTCGAACCACAGCGTTGCCACAGCCTGCAGCTCGCTGCCACTATTTCGTGACGGCGAGGCATGACCGAAGCGCGCAGATTCGAGACGCAATACGGCTTGCGGTTTGCCTTCCGGCAATTCCGGCGTCGCCGCTTCCGGCAGGGGCAGCGCCAGATTGCGCGCTGTGCCAATTTCACTGAGGCGCTGACGCGCCAGCAAGGCATCGAGTTCATCAAGCGGCGGTGCGGCCAACAACTGGAAGGCAAATTCCTCAGGTAGATCGAGACGCACCGGCCCGGCTTCGGATTGTGCGGCGTTCAGATACCAGGGTGGCCATGTCGGCAACAACTGCAAATTTCCGCTACCTGCTTCGGCGATCTGCAACTGTTGCCGCCCTTGTGGATCGCGCCGCCAGACCAGTTGCGTATCAAGCGTACCGCCGATACGCAGGGCTGGTTGATCGACACTTTGCAAATGCAGCCGGCCAGTGCGCAGTGCCATACGCAAAAGTTGCGCACCTTCCTCGCCGCGCAGTGCCAGCGACGACTCGTAGGAGAACATGACATTCTCCTGAAGCGCTAGAAACAGACGGAGGATTGGCATATCGGCCGGCTGGAAGAATGCCGGTACATTGCCCCAGGTCAAGCGGTGTAGATCCGGTCGTAGCAGCTCGGGACGGCCAAAGCGGCCATCGGTTTTGCCGAGGCGTGCCTTGTACAGCGCCAAGCAGAAATCCTCGGTCGACAACACATATAGAATCTGTTGACTGCCCGGCTTGAGCGGTGCGGCCTCCGGTTGCTCGATGGCCTCCAGCCAGGCTTGTGTCTCCGGCGAAGCAACGGGATCATCTGCGGCATCGAGATCATCGCCCGGCTGACGCAAACCGGCATCTCGCCAGGCCAGCAGCACCGCCGCGACATGCTGGCAGTTGTAGCCCTCGGCGCACGAACATATGCCGGCAATATTCTTGATCTGGGTGTTGTCGTGCGTCAGCTGGATGTCCTGTCGGAACAATTTATTTCGTCCGGCCCGACAATTGCCGACGATGCGCAACTTGCCATCACTCGGCTTGACGCCGTCGACGCTGGCGCGGCCATCCTCGGCGCTGGCCATGGCGCGTTCCAGCGTCTGGCGGCTGAAGAAGTCGTTGAAATCGAGCAGCGGAATCCGGGTTTCGTCCAGCATGTTATGACGGCTTAGGCAAACCGTGCAGGGTACCAGACTCTGGAGGTTTTCGAAGGATTTTGCAGCAGAAAAATCAACGTATGGAGCCTGCAGGATGGGTGCAACCCATCTGGATCAGGGATTGTGCGCCTCAATAGGTCAGTGAATCGTAACCCTGGCCGCGGCCGACCAGAGCCAGGCTGACATGATTCGGCGCACAGATGGCGACAGCGTTGGCACGCGTCAGCCAACCCTGACGCACACAGTACTGGCGTGGACCGGGATCGGAGAGAACGCGGGCGCGGCCGGGCTGTACTTCGATAATGGTGATACCAAGTGGGCCGGTGACATCAAGCTTGCGTGGCGTATTCAGGGAAAGTTCGGCGACGATTGTGCCATCGCGCTTGACCACAGCCTTTTCCGCCACGCCGCCGCGCCACAGCAGCGGCAGCAGCGCAGCACAGACGGTCGTAGCCAGACCGAGCACCAGCCAGTCGCCCGGACGCATCAGCCGCAAATGTCTTTTCACGCCTTGAGGGCTCGATGGCGCACGAGAATCTGCGCCGACTCCTTGAATTCACCAGCGAGACGTTCGGCAAGATATACCGAGCGATGCTGGCCGCCGGTACAGCCGATGGCGACGGTCAGATATGCGCGCGAATCGCGCTGATAAGCAGGCAGCCAGTCGGCGATGAAGCGGTGGATATCGCCAGCCATGCGCAGAACTTCGGGCTGAGCTTCGAGAAATTCGACGACTGCTGCATCGCGCCCACTGAGCGGACGCAATTGCGGATCGTAGTGGGGATTCGGCAGGCAGCGCACATCGAAAACCAGATCGGCGTCAAGCGGCAAGCCGTGCTTGAAGCCGAAGGACTCGAAGAGCATGGTCAGCCCCGACCCCTGACCGGGCGCGGCATTGAGGGCGATGAAATCGCGGACAAATCCGCGCAGCACGCTCGGCAGCAGGTTGCTGGTGTCGATGCGGTGCCCAAGTCCGACGATGGCAGCCAGACCTTCACGCTCAAGAGCGATGGCCTCGGCCAGCGTGGTTGCCTGGTCGGCCAGCGGATGGCGGCGTCGCGTTTCCGAGAAACGTTGAATCAGCACATCATCGCGGGCATCGAGAAAGATGAAGCTGATCTCGACATCATGATTACGCAGCGCGACAAGTTGTGCCGGCAGCACGGTGAAGCTGGTACCGCAGCGCATGTCGATCGCCACAGCTACGCGCTCGGAACCTTCGCTGCGTAACTGTTCGACAAGTTGCAGCAGCAGCGGCACCGGCAGATTGTCGACGCAGTAATAGCCGGCATCCTCAAGCACATTGAGGGCAATGCTCTTGCCGGAACCGGACATACCGCTAATCAGGGTCAGTTGCATTGTTCTTTCATCTGGCTGGACAGGTTGTCAGCATAGCCGGTATCGACGTGCGGCGCACTAGAGTGCGCGTGGACATCATGGACGCCTAATGGTCTTTGCCATGCCCGCGACCTTTGTCATGATCCCAGCCTCCCCTGCGTTCATCCGGCGAATTCCGATGTTCGGCATGGCGCGGAACATATACGTTGTTGTACCACCTCTCCTGCACAAAATAGACCGGCTGGCCGCAGGCATTGTACTTGCGGCAATATTTGCGCCAGTGCCTGGCATGTCCCGGTGGTACGTGCAGATACAGCGGCACCGGCGCCATGTCGACGGGTGTCGGCCGGATCTGCATCGGCTTCGTATAAATCACTTGCGGCGGGGAGAAGTCACCGATATCAACGCGGCCATACAGTCCGGGTTGGTTGACGCTGATCGATACGCCAACGTCGGTTGCATATGTAGCCGAGGAAAATGCAGCCATCGCGGCCACCAGTAAAATGCGTTTCATGTCGGTTCCTTTCGTCTCATTTGGTTCAGCCTGAATGCTTTAACGTTTTGCACGCCAACAGGATGACCGCGGGCGTGCAAATAAATCCGCTGGTGCGGACGCCATCCGCGCCAGCGATGCAACACCGCGCATTGTAGAATCAGGACTTCCACCCTTGTGTGCATTCCACTTCTATGAACCAATTCCCATGCGCTACTGGCTGATGAAATCCGAACCAACCGAATGCAGCATCGATGATGTACTGGCGATGCCACGGCAAAGCGTCGCCTGGTATGGCATACGCAACTACCAGGCGCGCAATTTCATGCGCGACCAGATGAAGGTTGGCGACAAGGCATTTTTCTATCATTCGAACTGTGCCAAACCGGGCATCGTCGGGCTGGCGGAGGTCACGCGACCGGCCTATCCGGACGAAACGCAGTTCGACTCGCAGAGCAAATATTTTGATGCAAAATCGACATCGGGAAATCCGCGCTGGCTGAATGTCGATGTGCGCATCACACAGAAGATACGACTGGTTGGCCTGCCCGAACTGCGCGCACAGCCAGAACTGGCACGCATGCGCATCCTCCAACGTGGTAATCGGCTGTCGATCACGCCACTCGATCCGGCCGAATGGCATTTCATCTGTGAAAAATTGCTGGGATTGCCATCATGACATGGTGGTGGCTGGCATATCCGCTGCTCGGTATTTTTTCCGGTTTCATCGCCGGACTATTCGGCGTTGGTGGCGGCTTGATCCTCGTGCCCTTCCTCTTCATGCTATTCACGATGCAGGGTTTCACCGACACGCAAACAATGCACATGGCATTGGGCACGGCGATGGGTAGCATTATGTTTACCTCGATCTCCAGCATGACCGCCCATCATCAACACAGCGCCGTGCGCTGGGATATTTTCCGCAGCATGGCACCGGGGCTGGTATTCGGCACACTGGGCGGCTCAGCGGTCGCCAGTGGACTGGCAACGCAGTCGCTGGCCATGCTATTCACCGCCATCGTCTATATTGCCGCACTACAGATGATGCTCGGCATCAAGCCGAAAGCAACGCGCAGTCTGCCGGGGCGCTTTGGCCTGCTACTGGTTGGCACATTGATTGGCTTTGTTTCGAGCCTTGTTTCGGCCGGCGGCGGATTCATGTCGGTACCTTTTATGCTATGGAGCAATGTGGTTGTCCATCAGGCGGTGGGCACTTCGGCAGCACTGGGTTTTCCGATCGCAGTCGGCGGCTTTATTGGCTATGTCGCAAGTGGCTGGAATGCACCCGGCCTGCCGCCGTATTCCTTTGGCTACGTGTATTTGCCGGCGTTGATCGGCGTGGTGTTGATGTCATTCAGTACGGCTCCGCTCGGTGCGAAGCTCGCGCACCGCCTGCCGGTCGGGTATCTGAAGCGCGCCTTCGGAATTTTCCTCGTGCTGCTGGCAACGAAGATGCTGGCCGGCTTACTCGGATAGTTTACGCAGGTCGGATTAGCGCAGCGTAACCCGACGTTGAACTGAAAAAGACGGAAGGGTTCAGGCCAGTAACCTGCGTCGTGTCAGCATCAGCGCCACCCAATAGGCGGCAAAGGCGCTGACCAGCAGCGCGCCGATATGCAGGCCGATATCGGCGGGCCATGTCCCCAGCAGCAGTGGCCGAATAATGTGGATGGCATGAGCGAGCGGTAATGCGCCGGCCACCGCCTGCAACGCTGCCGGCAATTGTTCGATCGGATAAAACACACCACAGAGCAATATCATCGGTGTGACAAACAGTGTGAAGTAATACATGAAAAAATCGAACGACCTTGCCAGCGCCGTGACAATCAGGCCGAGCGCGGCGAAGGTCAGGCCGATCAGGAAGATCACTGGAATCGTCAGCAATGCCAGCGGCGAGCTGACGAAGCCCAGCGCAGTAATGACGATGAGAATCGCCACACCCGATAGCGTGGCTTTAGCCGCCGCCCACAGCCATTCGCCGGCCAACACGTCGTCGAGTGCCAGCGGTGCATTGAGGATGGCGTCCCAGGTTTTTTGCACATGCATGCGTGAGAAGGCTGAATAGAGTGCCTCGAACGAGGCGGCATTCATGGTGCTCGAACACACCGTACCGCTGGCGAGAAAGACGATGTAGCTGACGCCGCCGACCTGCGGCAGCAGGCCACCGAGACCGTAGCCGAGACCAAACAGATAAATCATCGGGTCGGCCAGATTGCCGAGTACCGAGGGGATCGCCAGCTTGCGCCAGACAAGAAAATTGCGCCGCCAGACGGCAATGGCGCGCAGCGAAAAACTCGGCAGAGAATAAAGGTTGTTGTTCATGCCATTGTTCAATCACGCAACTCACGACCGGTAAGCTTGAGGAATACGTCCTCAAGATTTGCCGGACGGTGCAGGATGCGCAATGCCGGGTGTCCGGCGGTCAGGGCGAGCAGGGGCGCGAGGTTTTGTTCCTCGACATAACAGAAGGCGGTTTCGCCGCTGATCTCGATGCGTTTGACAAAATTTCTTGCATTATCTTTCGCCCAGACCGGTGCTGCTTCACCATAGATCTCGACGACTTGCGGCTCGATGTGCTCGGCGATCAACTGGCGCGGCGAGCCTGTGGCGACGATGCGGCCCTCGTCGAGAATCGCCAACCGGTTGCAGAGGCGCTCGGCTTCATCCATGAAATGCGTGGTGAGCAAAATCGTCTTGCCCTGTTGCAACAACTGCTTCAGACGTTCCCAGATCAGGTGGCGCGCCTGCGGATCGAGGCCGGTGGTCGGTTCGTCGAGCATCAGCAAATCAGGGTCGTTGACCAGTGCCCGGGCCAACGTCAGGCGCCGCTTCATGCCGCCGGACAGCATCGTCAGACGCGCATTCTCCTTGCCGGTCAGGCCGGCGAATTCAAGTAGCGCGGGAATGCGTCCGGCAGTTGCGGCATCGCTGAGGCCGAAGTAGCGGCCGAATACCAGCAGATTCTCGGCAACTGTGAAATCGGGGTCGAGGTTGTCGAACTGCGGTACCACGCCGACACTGCCGCGTGCCTCACGAGCCCGTGCCGGTACCGGCTCACCAACCAGGTGGATAGTCCCTGCATCGGGCGCGGTGAGCCCTAGACAACAGCGCAGCGTCGTCGTCTTGCCGGCACCGTTGGGGCCGAGCAGGCCGTAGCATTCGCCGCGCGCCAGCGTAAAGCTTATACCGGCGACGACCTCGTGGCCGGCGTAGGATTTGCGCAGACCAGCAACTTCTAGCGGTGCCATGCCGAATGCACGATGTTGCGAATGATGTGCAACTTGCGATGAAAAAAGTGGTCGGCGCCGGGAATCACCACCACTGGCAGTTCGAGCGGATCAGCCCAGGCCAGCACGTTGGTCAGTGGCACCGTCGCGTCCTCTGCGCCATGGATGACAATCGTATCGGATGCGACGGCTTCGACCGCATAGATGCGCGTCCCCTCGAAATGCCCGGCTGCAGTGCCGACCAGCACCAGACGTTCAGCTGGGTCGCCGCGTCCGGCCAGAGCCTTCGCCAAACGCGTCGTGACAAAAGCACCGAACGAGAAACCGGCCAGCGCCAGCGGCAGTTCGCCGAAACGCTGGCGTGCATAGGCATGTACTGTGAGCAGATCATCGGTTTCACCAATACCGTTATCATGCGTGCCACCACTGCCACCGACACCGCGAAAGTTCGAGCGCAGCGTGGCGTAGCCGAGTTCGCGAAAAGTCCTGGCCAGTGTTGTCACCACCTTGTTGTCGGCGGTACCGCCATACAGCGGATGCGGATGCGCGATCAGCGCAATGCCAGCCGCAGCATCGTGCGGCTCGACGAAGACCTCGATTGCACCGGCGGCTCCATCGAGCAGCACATGCTCATGACGACTCATGCTTCAGATCTTCAGGCGTTCAACAACCTTGCCACCGATCAGATGCTGGTCGATGATCTCATCAATATCTTCCTTGTCGACGTAGGTGTACCAGACATCGTCCGGGTACACGACCATCACCGGACCGAGATCGCAGCGATCCATGCAGCCGGCGGAATTGATGCGGATCTTCGCCTTGCCTTCATGTAGACCGAGCGCCTTGATGCGATCCTTGGCGTAATTGCGCAACTCGGAAGCACCATGCGCATTGCAGCAGGTGATGCCGGGGTCGCGCTGGTTGGTACAGAAAAAGACATGATGCTTGAAGTAACTCATGGCGATGTTCCCGTGTTCCCGAAAAATTCGATCAAGCGACGATTATAAGCTGCCCTCGATCCAGCCTTTCCACACCACGGGGAGCAGGGTAATTGCATGAATGCTGATTGGGTAGGTTATTTCTCTGTTGCCTCATTCCTGCCCTTCCCTTACCCATCCAGGAGAGATTTCCTGCGGGTCAAAAAGGGAGGGTATCGTTCATACAATTACCCTGCCGCAATGAGGAAGGATTCTTTTCGGCTATGAAGGCTCTGCTATAGTTTCACTTTGCGGTTCTCCGCCGCTTTCGGCAATTTCCATCCGGATCACCCGCAGGGGCTTGTTTCCCGTCTGTGTCGACTGCAATCCGGTGATATTTCTGGAAGATTGACGACTTATTTGGATCAAGAAAAATCGATGACGCGGGGCATTACCTTTAGCGCATTGCCGGGAATCGGGAATGTCGCCGCCGGCGACGATCTCGCCGGAATCTTGCACACAGCCATTGCCGCTGCCGGGCTCACACCGGTTGCTGGCGATGTGCTGGTCGTTGCGCAGAAAATCATCTCGAAAGCCGAAGGCCGCACGGTGGATCTGGCGACGGTAACGCCATCGCCGCGCGCCCTTGAACTCGCTGCCGTCACAGGCAAGGATGCGGGCCTCGTCGAACTCATTCTGAACGAATCGAGTGAAGTGCTGCGCGCCGTGCCGAATGTGCTGATCGTCCGCCATCGTCTCGGCTATGTGATGGCCAATGCCGGTATCGATCATTCCAATGTCATGAATGCGGGTGGCGCCCGGCAGGTGCTGCTGCTGCCGCTGGATGCCGATGCTTCGGCGGCAACCCTGCGCGACAAGCTTGCTGCAGCGCTCGGCTGCGAATTTGGCGTGATCGTCAGCGACAGCTTCGGTCGGCCCTGGCGCAATGGCGTGGTCAATGTCGCGCTGGGTGCGGCGGGACTGCCGGCGCTGATCGACCGACGCGGCGAAAAGGATCTCTATGGCCGCACGCTCGAAATGACCCAGGTGGCTTTCGCCGACGCACTGGCAGCCGGTGCAGGCCTGGCTATGGGTGAAGGTGCCGAAGGTACGCCCGCCGTACTGGTGCAGGGGCTTGCCTGGCAAGCGCCGGCGTGTCCGGCACAGACGCTGATCCGTCCGCTTGAAGAAGACCTGTTCCAATGAACGTAAAAAAACAGCCGCACGTGGTGGCGATTTCCGGCGGGATCGGCGGCGCCAAGATGGCGCTCGGTCTGCTGCACATCCTGCCACCGCAACGACTCAGTGTCGTCGTCAATACTGGCGACGATTTCGAGCATCTCGGTCTGCGTATCTCACCGGATCTCGATACGACGCTGTACACACTGGCCGATCTGGCGAATCCGCAAACCGGCTGGGGCCGCCGTAACGAAACCTGGAGCTTCCTGCATGCGCTGGAACAGATGGGCGGCGAAACCTGGTTCAAACTCGGTGATGGCGATCTGGCACTGCATCTGCTGCGTACCCGCCGCCTCACCGGCGGCGAAAGCCTGACGCAGATCACCGCGGATCTGGCACGACAGCTCGGTGTCGCCGCACAGATATTACCGATGAGCGATGCGCTCGTGCAAACCCGCGTCGCCACGGAATTCGGCGAACTCGAATTCCAGGATTATTTTGTTCGCCGCCAGTGCCAACCACGCGTCAACGCCTTGCGCTTCGCCGGTGCCGAGTCGGCGCAAGTGACACCACAAGTGCGCGCGGTGTTGCAGGATCCACAGCTTGACGCCATTGTCATTTGCCCGTCGAACCCTTATCTGAGCATTGATCCGATCCTCGCCGTGCCCGGTATGCGCGAATTGCTACGAGACGCGGCAGCGCCGGTGATCGCCATCGCGCCACTGATCGGCGGTGCAGCAGTCAAGGGGCCCACGGCGAAGATCATGGGCGAACTCGGCGTACCGGTTTCGTCTCTGGCCGTAGCGCAACACTATGCGGGACTCATCGATGGTTTTGTCCTCGACGTGCACGATCGCGCAATGGAGACACAACTGGAACTGCCGACACTGATCACCGACACCCTGATGAAGTCACTCGATGACCGGTTGCGCCTCGCCCGCATGACCCTCGATTTCGCTGCGACGCTCGGCAGACCACGGAAAACCGCAGCATGAGCTGCTGGGCCGTGGTGGCACTGAAGTCCTCGGCCGAGGCCAAGGGGCGACTGGCCGAGGTTCTCACCGTTGAACAACGCGTCAGGCTGGCGCGCCTGATGTTCGACAATGTCATCAACGCACTGCGTCATGCGCAAGACATCGACAATATCGCCGTAATCACCCCGGAAACGCCAGAAACCCTGACGCTCGAACCCGGCATCACTCTGCTCAAGGATCCCGGCGGCGATCTCAACGATGCCTTCAGCCATGCCGCACAGTTGCTGACGCAACGCGGCGCCAGGGAACTGCTGGTGTTGCCTGCCGATCTGCCACTGCTCAGCGGTGTGGAAATCAACGAACTGATCAGGCGCGGTCGGCAGGGCGGCCTGGCAATCGCCCCGGACAAACAGAGCCTGGGAACCAATGCGGTGTTTGTCACGCTGCCCACGGCATTCCGTTTTCACTTCGGGCTGCGCAGCTTCATCAAACATCAGGCCGAGGCGGCTGCACATGGCATTAATGCACAACTTGTCGCGCTGCCTGGGCTGGCCTTTGATATCGACGAGCCGCAAGATCTCGACATGCTGCTGGCGCAAAGTAGCGAACGCTACACTTTTTTGCGTCAGGCCTTGAAGCGGACCTGACTGGCGTATGCTAAAGTTAAGGAAGTGCTGATTTATACGTTTGGATAGGCATATCACTGAAATTCAGCAGGAGAAAGTATGAATTACGCGACGCGGCACATGAACCCGTCGAAGCATTTGGCTGGATTGACCATCGTGGTGCTGCTGCACGTGGTGATCGCCTACGCCCTGTTGACCGGCCTTGCGCGCAAGGTTATCGAGGTCGTCCGGGCGCCGATCGAAACCAGAATCATCGAGGAAAAAAAGAAGATTGCGGAGCCGGACGCACCGCCGCCTCCGCCGCCGAAACTGGCGCCACCACCGCCACCATTCATTCCGCCGCCGGAAGTAAATATCGCATTGCCGACAGTCGCGTCGGCAAACGCCATCACTGCCGTCACCACGGCTCTGCCCAAGGCACCACCACCCGTAGCGCGCCACGACGGCGTGCGCACTGCGCCGGTTATTGACGCCGCACGCTCCTGCGAGAAACCGGAATACCCGGCAGCTTCGCGGCGCATGGAAGAGGAAGGCACGGTGGTGCTACGCTTCCTCATTGATGTCGACGGCCGCGTTCTCGACAGCCGCATCGAGAAATCGAGCAGCTACGATCGTCTCGACCAGGCGGCACGCGTCGCACTCAGCAAATGCAAGTTCAAAGCAGGCACGGTTGATGGCAAGCCTGAGCAATCATGGGCCAACCTCAAATACACCTGGCGGCTTGAATAGTATCGCCGGCCATTCAACGCAGATCAACCAACATCATTGTCATCGGAGATGAACATGTCTATCCAGAAATTTCTGACCTCGCTGCTTGCCGCCATCACGATTGCCGCCGCGCCATGCGCTGCGTTGCTTGCGCCACAATTTGCACATGCTGAGGAAGCAACTGCTTCCACCGCTTCTCCTGCCGCACCTGCCGCCGTCCATGTGACCAAGGAAACCGTCGACAATCCCTACAGTCTCGGCGCCATGTGGAAGCAGGGCGACTTCATCTCGCGCGGCACACTGATCATTCTTCTGATCATGTCACTGGGCAGCTGGTACATCGTTGTCATCAAGCTGTTCGAGCAGTACAAACTCCTGCAGCAGGCCAAGAATATGCAGAAGACCTTCTGGGCGGCCGGCTCTCTCGACAAGGGCGTCGCCACCCTGCTCGCCGATAGCCCGTTCCGCTATATCGCTGAAAACGGTATCAAGGCCGTGACCGAGTACAAGGGGAAAAATCCGACGACCATTGACCTCAACTCGTGGATCGTCATGACCGTCCAGCGCGCCACCGATGTCGTGCAGAACCGCATGCAGGACGGCCTTGCCTTCCTCGCCACAGTCGGCTCGACGGCGCCCTTCATCGGCCTGTTCGGCACGGTTTATGGAATTCTGAATGCATTGACCAGTATCGGTATCGCCGGCCAGGCGTCGATCGACAAGGTCGCTGGCCCGGTTGGTGAGTCGCTGTACATGACGGCAATCGGCCTGGCCGTCGCCGTACCGGCGGTGCTTGCATACAACTGGCTGGTTCGCCGCAACAAGCTGGTGATGGAGGACGTGCGCGGTTTCAGCGGCGAACTCCACGCGGCGCTGCTGATCGGTCGCGGAGCCTGACGATGGCGCTGATGCTCGACTCCGGCAACGACGACGATCAGGAGATCTCGTCGATCAACACCACGCCGCTGGTCGACGTGATGCTGGTGCTGCTGATCATCTTTCTCATCACCATTCCGGTGGTGTTGCAGACGGTGCAGGTTCAGTTGCCGAAGGAAACCAACCTGCCAACACAGACCAAACCGGAGAATATCGTCATTTCGGTAAACCGCGACGGCGAGATCTTCTGGAACATGCAGGAAATCGACGATCTGGAAAAACTCGTGGCGCGCCTGAAGACGGTTTCGGTGCAGGTGCCACAACCTGAAGTCCATATCCGTGGCGACGAGGACGGGCGTTACGAATCGGTCGGTAAGGTGGTGTTTGCCTGCCAGCGCGCCGGCATCCAAAAGGTTGCCTTCATCACCGAGCCGCCCGTACGCGGCGGCTGAGGAGGGATTCCATGGGAATGAATCTTGGTACGGGAGGCTCCGATGAGCCCCAGGAAATGGTCGACATCAACACTACGCCGCTGATCGACGTGATGCTGGTGCTTCTGATCATGCTGATCATCACCATCCCGATCCAGACACACGCCGTCAAGATGAATATGCCGGTTGGCAACCCACCGCAGCTTGACCGACCGCCGGAAATCGTTCGCATCGACATCGACTTTGACGGCACCATTTTCTGGAACGACGTCATCGTGCCGGATAGAGCGGCACTGGAGCTCAAACTGCGCGAAGTGGCAAATCTACCGACCCAACCGGAGGTGCATCTGCGTCCGAACAAGCTCGTCACCTATCGTGCGGTCGCCGCAGTCATGGCCTCGGCACAACGACTTGGTGTGACGAAAATCGGCCTGGTCGGCAACGAACAGTTTATAAATTAACGCCCATTAGCCATTGTCGGGGAAATCATGAAGTACCTTCGCCATCTCACCACAATCGCCGCCGCCCTGCTGTTCGTCATGGGCAGCGCCCACTCACAGGAAACCCTGCGTCCGGAAATCGGCAAGCCGCTCCAGGCAGCGCAGGAATTGCTCAAGGCACAAAAACCCAAGGAAGCGCTGGCCAAAGTCAGGGAGGCCGACGCTGTCAGCGGCAAGACACCCTATGAATCCTCCATCCTCGAACGCATGCGACTGGCTGCCGCTGCGGGTGCAGGTGATGGCGAGACGGCGGCGAAAGCGCTCGAAGCCCTGACTGCATCGGGCAAGCTGACTGCCGCCGATCAACAAAAATTCACCGAGGCCGTCGCCGTCGCTTTTTACCGCGCCAAAGAATATTCCAAGGCCGCCGTCTGGGCCGCGCGCTATCTGAAGGAAGGCGGCAATAACCCGCAGATGCGCACAGTGCTGGTCCAGTCACATTATTTAAACAATGACTTCGCCAGCGCCGCAAAGGAACTCAATACCGAGTTTGCAGCCAACGAGAAGGCCGGTAACAAGCCCGCCGAAGATCAACTGCAAATGCTGGCGACGTGCTATCTCAAACTTAACGACCACACTGGTTATGCCGGCGTTCTGGAGCGTCTGGTCATTCATTATCCGAAGAAAGAATACTGGGCTGATCTTCTGCATCGCATCCAGAAAAAACCCGGCTTTGCCGATCGTCTGGCACTCGATGTATTTCGTCTGAAATTCGCCAGCGACAACTTGAACAGCGCTGGTGACTACATGGAGATGGCTCAGCTAGCGCTTCAACAAGGTTACCCCGCAGAAGCAAAAAAGGCGGTCGAGCAGGGCTATACCACTGGGATATTGGGTAATGGTAACGATACAGAACGCCACAAACGCTTGCGCGACCTCGTCAACAAACAGCTTGCGGACGATCAGAAAAATCTCTCCCAAGGCGAGGTGCAGGCCAATGCTGCAAAGGATGGCACCGGCCTCGTCAACATCGGCTTCAACGATGTACTGAACGGGCGGAATGACAAAGGCATTGCCCTGATGGAACAGGGTATCGCGAAGGGCGGCCTGAAGCGCCCGGAAGATGCCAAGCTGCATCTCGGCATCGCCTGCCTGCTCACCGGGCAAAAAGCCAAGGGTATGCAAGCACTCAAGGCCGTGCAGGGTAGTGACGGCACTGCCGATCTGGCGCGTTTGTGGCTGTTGCAGGCACAGCGTTCGTAATACCAAATTCCTACCTTTTTTCTCTTCTTTGCTCTGCAGGAGATCCCTTTGCGGGGCAAGGGAAGGGAGCACAACAGCGTACAATAGTGACATCTGATTTCAATCGATAAGGCGGAGGATAGGAGCATGCGTTTTACATTGATGCTGGGTATCGGCGGACATGAGGATTACATTGCGGTAGCGCAGGCTGCCGAGGAGTCAGGCTGGGCAACCATCAGCGTCCCCGACAGTTTCTTTTTTCCAAAGACGACTGAATCGGAGTATCCCTATTCGGATCACGAGATGATCCGCGGCTTTCTCGAAGTTTCGCCATTCATCGAGCCGATCGTCGCCATGTCATTCATGGCGGCAGCGACCAAAAAAATCCGTTTTTGCTGTGGCGTAATGAAGGTGCCGATGCGCCAGCCGTTGATCCTCGCCAAACAATTGAGTTCGCTGGCCGTGATGAGCGGCGAGCGTCTCGACTTCGGTGCCGGCATCAGCCCGTGGAAGGAGGACTTCACCTACAACGGCGTACCCTTCGAAAAACGCGGTGAGCGTTTCGACGAGGTCATTGCAATCATTCGCGATGCGATGAAAGGTGAATATTTCG
>DAOLZE010000014.1:0-20581 GCA_035426125.1 Rhodocyclaceae bacterium | reverse complement strand
AGGTGACCGGTTTCGGCGAAGGCGATGGCATGCTCCATGGTCTCGCGGTCGCGGATTTCGCCGATCAGGATGACGTCGGGCGCCTGACGCAGAGTGTTCTTCAGTGCCGCTTCCCAGGACTCCGTATCGACACCGACCTCGCGCTGGGTCAGGATGCACTTGTTATGCGGATGGACGTATTCGACCGGATCCTCGATGGTAATGATGTGCCCGTAGCTGTTTTCGTTGCGATGGCCGATCATCGCCGCCAGCGAGGTCGATTTGCCAGAACCTGTACCGCCGACGAACAGTGCCAGACCGCGCTTGGTCATCGCGATATCCTTCAATACATCCGGCAAATTCAGTTCTGCAAAATTAGGAATCGTCGTAGTGATGGTACGCAGAATCAAGCCGGTGCGATTCTGCTGAACGAAGGCATTAACGCGAAATCGCCCGATACCGGCAGGACTGATGGCGAAGTTACACTCCTTGGTCGCCTCGAATTCCGCCGCCTGCTTGTCGTTCATGATCGAACGCGCAAGCTCCTGCGTATGTTGCGGCGTCAACGCCTGGTTGGTTGCCGGTGTCACCTTGCCATCAATTTTCATCGCCGGAGGAAAACCCGCAGTAATGAAAAGATCGGAGCCTCTTTTACTGAGCATCATACTCAGCAACTGACACATGAATTTCAGACCTTCATCGCGTTCCATGATCTACCTCGGCGTGTTACAGCGGTCAGGGACGGAGACAAAGACCATCCGCCCTGCATTTTGCATTTACATCAGGGGGCAAAAGAATCCTTGTTGGCGGCCTTCATGCGCGCCTCTGCAGAGGTTACGACATTCCGTCGCACCAGATCGGTCAGGTTTTGATCGAGCGTCTGCATGCCGATGGACTGGCCGGTCTGGATCGCCGAGTACATCTGTGGAATCTTCGCTTCACGGATCAGGTTGCGGATCGCCGGCGTGCCGATCATGATCTCGTGCGCCGCAACGCGGCCTGAGCCATCCTTGGTCTTCAACAGTGTCTGCGCAATTACCGCACGCAGCGACTCGGACAACATGGCGCGCACCATTTCCTTTTCCTCGCCGGGGAAAACGTCGATGATCCGGTCAACGGTCTTGGCCGCCGATGAGGTGTGCAGCGTACCGAATACCAGGTGACCGGTTTCAGCGGCCGTCATGGCGAGGCGGATGGTTTCCAGGTCACGCATTTCACCGACCAGGATCACGTCCGGATCCTCGCGCAGCGCCGAGCGCAATGCGTTGGAAAACGAATGCGTATGCGGACCGACCTCGCGCTGATTGATCAGGCATTTCTTCGATTCATGAACGAATTCGATTGGATCCTCGACGGTCAGAATGTGGGCAAAATCATTTTCGTTGATATCGTTAACCATTGCAGCCAGCGTCGTCGATTTTCCAGAACCAGTCGGCCCCGTCACCAGTACCAGGCCGCGCGGAAACTTGGCAATCTCGGCAAAAATTTTCGGGCAATTGAGTTCTTCGAGCGAGAGGATCTTCGATGGAATTGTCCGCAACACCGCTGCCGCACCACGCTGCTGATTGTAGGCATTGACCCGGAAACGTGCCAGACCGGGAACAGCAAAGGAAAAGTCAATTTCAAGATTTTCCTCGTAGTGTTTGCGCTGGCCGTCATTCATGATGTCATACACCATCGAGTGAACGTCCTTGTGCTCCATTGCCGGGAGGTTGATGCGGCGAATGTCGCCATGCACGCGGATCATCGGCGGCAGGCCGGAAGAAAGATGGAGATCGGAAGCTTTGTTCTTGACGGAGAAGGCAAGCAGTTCGGTAATATCCATTAGGTGATTTCCCTGAAACTTATTGATGCGTTTTTAGGTGGTGCTTCAGTTGTGTGCAACAGGAATTTCCGCAATTCATACAACGAACGGCACTGTATACTGTCGCGGCATTATGACAACAATCCCCGCCAACTTGCAAGCAGTGAAAAACCGCATCCGTACCGCGTCGCAGTCCTCGGGCCGGGATGCGGGTGCCGTGCGCCTGCTGGCCGTCAGCAAGACTTGGCCGGCGGATTGCGTGCGCCAGGCTTACAAGGCTGGCCAGCGCGTCTTCGCCGAAAGCTATGTGCAGGAAGCCGTGCCGAAAATCGCCGCACTCGACGACCTCGATCTTGAGTGGCACTTCATCGGCCCGGTGCAAAGCAATAAAACGCGCGATATCGCCGAAAACTTCGACTGGCTTGATAGCCTCGACCGTCTGAAGATCGCCGAGCGCCTGTCTGCGCAGCGTCCCGCCAATCTGCTGCCGCTGCAAGTCTGCATCCAGGTCAATGTCAGCGGTGAGGCCAGCAAGAGTGGCCTGGCGCCCGAGGACGCAGCCGCCCTGGCGCGCGCCGTGACGGCACTGCCGCGCTTGCGATTGCGCGGCCTGATGGCGATCCCGGAACCTGGCAACGATATCGCCCTGCTGCGCCGCCGCTTTATCCTGCTACGCGAACTGCTCGCCCGCCTCAATGCCGAAGGGATAAAACTCGACGTGCTATCAATGGGCATGAGCGACGATTTCGAGATTGCCATCGCCGAAGGCGCGACCATTGTCCGTGTTGGCACAGCTATTTTCGGCGCACGACCGAAGGCCGAAGCCTAGTAATCACGATAGCGGCCGGGGCCGATCGCCGCAATTATTTCCCGGAGGGTTTCCCGAACAGGCCCTTGATGGCGTCACCAGCCTTGCCGAGCATCCGCCCGGCCGATCTGGACAGACCATCAAGGCCGATTGCAAAAACGAGCCGCTGTTTCAGCGCTTGCGCGATCTCCTGTCCGAGTTCCCCCGGTGACATGCCGCCCTTGGCCTTACCCAGGTTGTACAGCGTGATGTCAGGCAGGTTCACCGTGACAGCCTTCCCCTGCATGAAGTCGCCACCGGCATGCGCTCCGGCATCACGAATGGTCAATTCCTCGACGATCAGCTTCTTGCCGCCCGCGCCATTTTTCTCTGTCGGGCCGAGGTAGGCCGCAATATTCTTCTGGATGGCGTCGAAATTGGTCATCGCCATCGAATCACTCCGCTCGTAGATGATGTCTGGCGATTTGATAGCGATGCGGCGAATGACCACAACATCGCGGGTGACGCTGGCGATATCGATGACAACTTCGATTTCCGCGACCTTGAGCGCATGCGACGTCCTGAAGCCCGACGGATTGGCAATACTGAGGTTGTGAATGAAACCGGCACCGTCGCTGCCGCGTATCTCGACGCCACCGACACTCACCGTGGCCTGGGTCATGGCGCTACCGTATTTAGCGATGCCGCTGCGAACCAGTCCGTCAATGTTGCCCCGCAGCCAGAACAGACCAGCAGCAATGCCGACGATGAGGACAACCAGCAGAATGGTCATTTTTCTGATCATGTCGAATCCTTGAATTTCTTTCCGGGAAACCCGAAACCTGCCCGAAATTATAGAGAAGCACGACGCAATGCGCTCCGTTCGGACTGAGCTTTTGTCCTGAGCTTGCCAAAGAATTTAGCCAAAACTCAAGACAATCCAAGATTCATATGCCAGGAAACTTTTCGGCAGATATAATGCAAATCCCTTCTGTCATATTCCAGCCATGTCCCTCGCCGTCCTCAACTCCCGCGCCATCGCTGGAATGGAAGCCCCGGAAGTCACCGTCGAAGTGCATCTCGCGGCAGGACTGCCGGCCTTCACACTGGTCGGCCTGCCCGACACCGAGGTCAAGGAAGCCCGCGACCGTGTACGCGCAGCCATCCAGAACTGTCGATTTGAATTTCCGCAGCGGCGCATCACCGTCAACCTCGCACCGGCCGATCTGCCGAAGGAATCCGGACGCTTCGATCTACCGATTGCCCTGGGCATCCTGATCGCCTCGGGACAGGTCAAGGCGCCCGGCCTCGACGCCTACGAATTTGCCGGCGAACTGGCGCTAGGCGGCGAGTTGCGCGCCGTACGCGGCGCACTGGCGATGTGTGCGGCAATGTCCGGCAATGGCGAAAAAACCCGGCAGCGCACCTACATCCTGCCGGCCGACAGCGCACCGGAAGCTGCCTTGGTGCGCTCTGCCACCATCCTGCCGGCACGCACACTGCTCGAAGTCTGCGCACACCTTTCCGGTCGACAAATTATCGCGCCGTATGCCGGTGAAGTCCTGGTGACGGAACCTGCGTATCCCGATCTTGCCGAGGTCAAGGGCCAGGCACAGGCGCGGCGTGCGCTCGAAGTCGCCGCTGCCGGCAATCACAGTCTGCTGTTGACCGGCCCGCCAGGCACCGGCAAGTCGATGCTGGCGAGCCGCTTTCCAGGTCTGCTGCCGCCGATGAGCGAACGCGAAGCGCTGGAAAGCGCCGCCGTGCAATCTCTGGCCGGGCGTTTCCGTATCGAACAATGGCGTCAGCGGCCATATCGCGCACCGCATCACTCGGCTTCGAGCGCCGCGCTGGTTGGCGGAGGCAGCGTCCCGCGTCCCGGCGAAATCTCGCTGGCACATCACGGCGTACTCTTCCTCGACGAGCTGACCGAGTTCGACCGACGCGTTCTCGAAGCGCTGCGCGAGCCATTGGAAAGCGGCCATATCTGCATTTCCCGGGCAGCGCGGCGCGCCGATTTCCCTGCGCGCTTTCAACTCGTCGCGGCAATGAACCCCTGCCCCTGCGGCTGGCTCGGTCATGCCAACGGCAAGTGCCGATGCACGCCGGATCAGGTGCAGAGATATCGCGCAAAGCTTTCCGGGCCGCTACTCGATCGCATCGACCTGATGATTGCAGTGCCGTCGCTGAGCGACACGGAATTACAGGATAAAAGCGGCGGCGAACCAAGCAGCGCTGTGCGCCAGCGCGTGACGGTGGCACGTGAGCGCCAGATGGTGCGCCAGGGCAAGGCCAACGCTCTGCTGAGTCCATCCGAAGTCGACCAGCACTGCCTGCCCGATGCTGCTGGTGCACAACTTCTCAAACAGGCCATCGCCCGGCTCTCACTGTCGGCACGCGCCTATCACCGCATCCTGCGCGTGGCACGCAGCATCGCCGACCTCGCTGGAAGCGATACGGTGCTTGCTTCGCATATCGGGGAAGCTGTGCATTACCGACGCGGACTAAGCGACGCGTAATCGCTGGTTCGGCTTCGGGTGCCGTTTCAAGATCCCGCTGCCGGTTGAATTGCGCCGAAATAACGCCCTTGTTGTGCGTTATACGACGCAAGTTCTCCCGCTATCTTGGCAATTCAGATCAGGAATGCTGGAGGAGAAAACCATGCTTCACCCGGCGGTGAACCCGCAAACAGCGCAACGACGCAACAGCGTGATCCCGCTGATTCACGCATTGGCGGGGCAGATCATCGAGGCGATCCAGGCCGGGCAGATCGGCGCGGCCAGGGAAATTGTCCGGCAGCAACAATTGCCGCCAATCGCCTGGGGCTACCTGGCTTCACGCCTCCAGCAGCAGCATATCCCTGCTGAAACCATCGAACAGCTGTTTGGCTGATCGGCTGACGTCGTTGCCAATGTTGCTGAAATTCCTGAAACACTTTATTCCAGATTCTGGATCTGCTCGCGCATCTGCTCGATCAACAGTTTCATTTCCAGCGCGCAGCCGGTGATTTCGGCGGATACCGATTTCGATGACAGGGTGTTGGCTTCGCGGTTGAGTTCCTGCATCAGAAAATCGAGTCGCTTGCCGACCGCACCGCCCTTGTCCAGTACCCGGTCAAGCTCGGACAAATGGGCGGTGAGGCGCGACAGTTCTTCTGCCACATCGATACGCGCGGCGTAAACGCCGACTTCCTGACGAATCCGCTCCTCGTCGAGGCTGGCGACGGCTTCGCGCAGTTTGTTTGCCAGACGATCCTGATAGTCGGCCAGCGCACGCGGCAGCAGCGGCGCCACATGTGCCACCAATTCACGCATGCGGGTAACGCGGTCGGAAATCATGGCAGCGAGTTTTTCGCCTTCACGCGCACGCGTCGCAACGAATTCATCGAGCGCCGTCGCGGCCAGCGCCAGGCATTCGGCCTGCAGGACGTCCTGGGCAAGCGTCTGATCGCCGAGCACACCGGGCCAGCGCAGGATGTCGGCCACCGACAACGGCGGGGCAGCGGGCAGCACGCTGTGCACCTTGCCTTGCAGCGTCGACAACTGCTTGAGCATATCCTGACTCGGCGCCAGCTCGCGCGGCCCACCCAGCGACGGCACGAGACCGCCACGGCATTCAAACTTGCCACGACCGGCGCGCGCGGCAATCAATTCGCGCAACGGCATTTCCATGAAACGCAATTCCTCGCCAAGACGGAAATTGATGTCAAGATAGCGGGAGTTGACGCTTTTCAGTTCAAGATGGAGATTTGTCGAACCAAGATCGCGCTGTACCGAAGCGTAGCCGGTCATGCTGTAAATCATTTACGATGTCCTTCCGGGTATGAATATGCGCGGTAGCAGCTTGACGGCTACCGCCTTGACAGGGAAAATCCCGAAACAGTGTAACCTTCGTCCCATGTCACAACAACAAGACATTCAACCGCTACCGTCGGGCTATCAACTGGAAGAGTACTGCATTCAACGGCAGCTCTCGCAGGGCGGCTTTTCCATCGTCTATCTGGCGCACGACGCGCAGGATATGCCGGTAGCTATCAAGGAATATCTGCCGGCGCGGATTGCCCAGCGCGGCTCAGCGAGCCCGATACCGACTGTTGCCGCAGAACATCAGGGAGCCTTCAATCAGGGCATGAAGGGCTTCTTCGAGGAGGGCCGCCTGCTCGCCCATCTCGATCATCCGAATGTGGTGCGCGTGTTGAATTTCTTCCGCGCCAACGGGACAGCCTATCTGGTCATGCGCTACGAGCGCGGACGCACCTTGCAGGAACATATCCAGAAGCATGCCGGCGCGATGGCCGAGACGTTCATTCGTCAGGTGTTTTCGCGCCTGCTGAATGGTTTGCGCGAAGTCCATATGAACAAGCTGCTGCATCTGGACATCAAACCAGCCAACATTTACCTGCGCATCGACGGCCATCCCGTGCTGCTCGACTTCGGCGCGACGCGCCAGGGTCTCGGCGGCGGTGATTCGGGGCTCAGCGCCGTGCATACGCCAGGTTTCGCTGCACCGGAACAAACCGGCTCGGGCGAAGCGCTGGGGCCGTGGACCGACATCTATGCAGTTGGCGCAACCATGTATGCCTGCCTCGCCGGCTGTACACCAATTTCCGCAGAACGGCGCGCCAGTGGCGAAATACTCGAACCGGCCCAGGGACGCTGGAGCAATGATTATTCACCACAGTTGCTTGAGCTCATCGACTGGAGCATGCATCTGCCGATCACCGAGCGTCCGCAAAGTGTGTTCTCCATGCAGAAAGTGCTGAACGGCGAACTGCTTGATCTCGTCGATCCGGCCTGGTTCGAAACTCCGGCAACGGCAACTGATCGATCCACTAATTAAAGCTACCCATGAAATTCTCCATATTCCAGGAAAGCCGCATCGGTAAGCGCCGGATCAATCAAGACCGGATGAATTATTCGTTTACCCGCGATGCCTTGATGATGACGGTTGCAGATGGCATGGGTGGTCACCCGCATGGCGAAGTGGCCGCGCAGATTGCCGTGCAGGTCATCACCGACGCATTCGTTGCGGCGGCGCGGACGACCATTCACGATCCATACCAGTTTCTCTCGCGCACACTGAGTCAGGCGCATCTGGCCATCAATGACCATGCCAACAAGCACGGTATGTCGGAAACACCACGCACTACCTGCGTCGTCTGTATCGTGCAGGACAATGCCGCACATTGGGCACATGTCGGCGATTCGCGCCTCTATGCCATCCGCGCCGGCCGCCTGCTGGTGCAAACACGCGATCATTCGCAGGTACAACTGATGCTGGAGCAAGGGTTGATCGAACCTGACGATGTTGCTACCCATCCGGCACGCAACCGTGTCTATAGTTGCCTTGGCGGCAATCTGTTGCCTGAAATCGAGTTCTCGCGCAAAACGCCACTCAAAGCAGGCGACGTCATCGCCCTGTGCTCGGACGGTGCCTGGGCTCCGTTTACCGACGATACCCTGGTACATGCACTGGCAACAACGAGCCCGGCACATGCGGTACCGAAGCTGCTCAACCTGGCCGAAGTGGCTGCCGGCAAGCATTGCGACAACCTGACGCTGATGGCCATGCAGTGGGAGGAAGGCAACACCGTTCAGGTCGACAAAACAGAGGCTATGGCAAACACGGAAAATACACACATGCCGATACAACCTGAGCAAAATTCACAATGAACCCTACCAACGTTTCTCCCGGCCTTCGTCCTTCGGGGCGCCGGCCCGATCAATTGCGCGAAGTGCGCATCACCCGCAACTTCACCCGTCATGCCGAAGGCAGTGTGCTGGTCGAATTCGGCGATACACGTGTGCTGTGCACCGCCAGCATCGAAGACAGCGTGCCGCCTTTTCTGCGTGGCAAGGGCCGGGGTTGGGTGACCGCCGAATACGGCATGCTGCCACGCGCCACACACACCCGCTCGGCGCGCGAAGCCGCCAAGGGCAAGCAAAGCGGGCGCACCCAGGAAATTCAGCGCCTGATCGGCCGCAGCCTGCGCGCCATCACCGATCTCGGTGTGCTCGGCGAACGCCAGATCACCCTCGACTGCGATGTCCTGCAAGCTGATGGCGGCACACGTACTGCGGCGATCACCGGCGCCTGCGTCGCCTTGCATGATGCCGTCAATCAATTGCTGGCGTCCGGCAAGCTGACGCAGAATCCGCTGCGCGATTTTGTCGCCGCCGTATCGGTCGGCATTGTCGGTGGTGTGGCGGTGCTCGATCTCGATTATCCCGAGGACGCCGCCTGCGACACCGACATGAACGTGGTGATCACCGGCAGCGGCGGCATCGTCGAAGTGCAGGGGACCGCCGAAGGCGCACCGTTCTCGCGCAAGGAACTGGACGCCTTGCTGCAACTCGCCGAGGATGGCATCGCCCGACTGATCACGGCGCAGCGTGCTGCGCTGGGAAAATCCGCCGACCAATAATTCCAAAGCATCCCTGGTTCATCCATGAAACGACTCGTTCTTGCCAGCAACAACGCCGGCAAGCTGCGCGAATTTTCGCAGCTGCTGGCGCCATTCGATTTTGAGGTATTGCCGCAATCGGCATTTGCAATTCCCGAAGCTGCGGAAGTGCATTGCACCTTTGTCGAAAATGCGCTGGCCAAGGCGCGCCATGCCGCGCAACTCACCGGCCTGGCGGCGCTGGCCGACGATTCTGGACTCTGTGTCGACGCACTCGATGGTGCACCGGGTGTTTATTCGGCGCGCTACAGCGCCACGCCGGACATGGCTGCGACGGATGCGCGTAACAACGAAAAACTGCTCGCCGCACTGACCGGACAGAGCAATCGCCGCGCACGTTTTGTCTGCGTGCTGGCGCTGGTGCGTCACGCTGCCGATCCGCAGCCGCTGTTCAGTGAAGGCGAATGGCGCGGCGAAATCCTCGATGCGCCGCGTGGCAGCGACGGCTTCGGCTACGATCCGCTGTTTCTTGTGCCGGGTCTCGGTCTGACTGCGGCGGAACTGGCGCACGAACGAAAGAACGCCATCAGCCATCGTGGCAAGGCGCTGGCGGCACTGATTGCCCGCTTGCGCGCCGCAGCCTGAAGCCTGAATTACACACATCCACATTCAATTTTTCTGGCACGATGCGCACCACCATTCCATTGGCATCATTGCCGACAACCCCGCCAGAGGCGGGTGCTCCGTTGCTGAAAGCCCTGCCGCCGCTGGCACTCTACGTACATTTTCCGTGGTGTCTGCGCAAGTGTCCCTACTGCGATTTCAATTCACATGAAGCCAAAGGTGGCGGCACCGACATTCCGCATGCAGCTTACCTGGCCGCGCTGATCGGCGATCTCGAAGCGGCCCTGCCGCAGGTCTGGGGACGTCGCCTGTCCAGCGTGTTCATCGGCGGCGGTACGCCGAGCCTGATGCCGGCAAAGATGCTCGATGCGCTGCTGGCGGCAATCCGTGCGCGCCTGCCGCTGATCCCCGATGCCGAGATCACCCTCGAAGCCAATCCCGGTGCCATCGAGGCCGGCCAGTTCGAAGCTTTCCGCGACGCCAGCGTCAACCGAATTTCGCTGGGTATCCAGAGCTTCAACAATACCCATCTCAACGCGCTCGGCCGTATCCATTCGGCTGACGAAGCGCGCCGTGCCATCGACACGGCGCTGCGCCATTTCGATAACGTCAATCTCGACATGATGTATGCATTGCCGCAGCAGACACTCGACGAAGCGCGGCGCGACATTGCCACCGCTGCCGCCTGTGGCACACCGCACCTCTCTGCCTATCACCTGACGCTCGAGCCGAACACGGCGTTTCACCATGCACCGCCGCCGCTACCCGACGATGACCTCGCTGCCGACATGCAGGAAATGATCGAGGCCACGCTGGCCGCGCGCGGTTTTCAGCACTATGAAACCTCGGCCTTTGCCATGGCCGGACATCGCTGCGCACACAACCTCAACTACTGGTGCTTCGGCGACTACCTCGGCATCGGCGCCGGCGCCCACGGCAAGCTCTCCTATCCTGACAGCATCACCCGCGAGACACGTCGTCGCCACCCGCGCGAATACCTCGATGCCGCCGCACAGGGCGACTTCGTCCAGCAGCGTCAACCGGTCGAGCGCGCCGAACTGCCTTTCGAATTCATGATGAATGCTTTGCGCCTGAACGACGGCATTCCACTCGGACTATTCGAGGAGCGCACCGGGCAATCGCTCGCCAGTATCGGTGAACCGCTTCTGCTGGCACAACGCCGCAGCCTGCTGACTATCGACAACGAGCGGCTCGCGCCGACCACGCAGGGACGGCGCTTTCTCAACGACTTGCTGGCGCTGTTTATGGAGGCCGTCGAGAGCAGAGAGTTGTGAGTCGTGAGCAAAGGCAAGGGGTTCCGACGGTTTTACTCTCGGCTCTCCACTCGCAACTCACGACTGCCTCCTGAAAAGCACATCCCACACCCCATGACCGAGGCGCAAACCGCGCGTTTCGAACTTGGTCTGCGGCCGGTAAGCGGGACGCGGCGCGAAACCTTCGGCACCTTCCACACCCTCGGCAGTATTTTTCAGTAGCGGCTCGGCGGAGAGCACCGCCACCATCTGCTGCGCATACTCTTCCCAATCGGTGGCGCAATGCAGATAGCCGCCGGGTTTGAGGCGCTGCGTCAGCAGACTGACCAGCGGCGACTGAATCAGGCGGCGTTTCTGCTGACGTTTCTTCGGCCAGGGATCAGGAAAGAAGATGTGCACACCATCCAGCGATGACAGCGGAATCATGTCGCGCAACACTTCCACAGCGTCGTGCTGAATGATGCGTAAATTGGTTAACTGCCGTTCGGTGATTTCCTTGAGCAAGCTGCCGACGCCGGGGGTGTGCACCTCAATGCCAAGATAGTCGTTGTGCGGATGCGCGGCGGCGATGTTGGCCGTGGTCTCGCCCATGCCGAAACCGATTTCGAGAATCTTCGGCGCAACGCTGTCTGGTCGGCCGAACGTCGCGGCAAAATCAAGCAGCATCGGACGATATGCGACGCCCCACAACGGCATGCCTTCTTCATGGTGACGCTGTTGCGCGTTGGAAACACGCCCCTGACGCAGGACGAAGCTGCGGATGTGGATGGGACGGATGCCGTCCGCGTGTCCAGGTTGATCCTTGTTCAATTGATCAGGCCGGAGGTCGGCGAACTCGGTGCAGCCGAATAGAGTTTTTTCGGCATGCGTCCGGCGCGCCAGGCATCGCGGCCGGCCTCAACAGCCTTCTTCATCGCGCCGGCCATCAGTACTGGATCCTGGGCAAGGGCGATGGCGGTGTTCATCAGCACACCGTCGCAACCAAGCTCCATGGCGATCGCTGCGTCGGACGCCGTGCCGACACCGGCATCGACAAGCACCGGCACCTTTGCATTGTCGAGAATCAGGCGCAGGTTCCACGGATTGAGGATGCCCATACCGGAACCGATCAACGATGCCAGCGGCATTATCGCAACACAACCGATTTCTTCGAGCAGCTTCGCCTGGATCGGATCATCGCTGCAATACACCATCACCTTGAAACCGTCCTTCACCAGCGTCTCGGCCGCCTTGAGAGTTTCCGGCATGTGCGGAAACAGCGACTTCGGATCGCCGAGCACTTCCAGCTTGACCAGATCATGACCGTCGAGCAGTTCGCGCGCCAGGCGCAGCGTACGCACCGCGTCATCGGCCGTGTAGCAGCCAGCGGTGTTGGGCAGGATCGTGTATTGCGACAGCGGCAGCACTTCGAGCAGCGACGGCTGGCCGGGCTCCTGGCCAATGTTGGTGCGGCGAATCGCCACCGTGACAATCTCCGTGCCGGCAGCATCGATCGCCCGTTTGGTCTCGGCGAAGTCTTTGTACTTGCCGGTGCCGACCAGCAAACGCGATGAATAGGCCTTGCCGGCAATGATGAGTGGGTCGTCGTTCATGATTTTGCAGATCCGGGTGGGGCAGGACGGAATATTGTGTGATGTTTAATTTGGTGTGGGTTTGGTGAGATGCACCTATTGGCAGCGGCGGGTTCAGCCACCGCCAACAGCGATGACAATTTCGATACGGCTGCCAGGTTCAACCGGTGTCGCCACATGGCGGCTCTTCGGCACGATCTCGCCATTCATCTCGACAGCGACGCGCTTGCCGGCATAGCCCAGATCATCGATCAATCGAGCGATGCTGGTCTGTGTTTCAAGCTGGCGCGGCGCACCATTGAGGGTGAATTCAATCATCGGCGAATTTTAGCATCGCGGCTCTGCCATCCGGGACACGCTCTGGACAGGCAACAAAAAGGCAGGAAATTCCTGCCTTTTTGGAGAAGGAGAAGCGCAGATTACTTCTTCTCTTCAGGCTTCTTTTCTTCGACCTTCTTGGCCTCGGCCGGCTTGGCTTCTTCTGGCTTGGCTTCCGTCGGCTTCTTTGCAGCCTTGGCTTTGATGGCCTCGGCCTTGCGCTGTGCGATAAATGCCTTCATGGCTGCGGCATCGCTCTCCGGCGTGACAAGTTGGCCGGAAGTCTCAGCGGCCTTGGCAGCCTTGACTTCGGGCTTCGGTGCATCAGCGGCAAAAGCGGGGACAACGAATGCAGCAGCAATCAAAACGGACAGTAGTTGTTTGTTCATGGCGATTCCTAACGTATGGTTGGTTGGCAATGAGGCAGAACAGGGTGAATGCAGCCGGGAAATTATATCCAGAAGCGACACGGCCAGGGCGCTGCAATGGCGATCGCTTGCCCTCTCTTGCCTGCAATCGCCGCTTGAGAAGCTGCCGTTCCGCCATGAAACGGTTAAAATAACGCCCCCATTGCCGGATTCGGCGCTTGATTGTTTTGCGCCGCCGCTCTGCCGCTTCTACCGCCTCTGCCACCTGCCCGCAAAAATGATCCGGGCAGTTTTTGTTTATCTTTTCCGAAACAGGGTTCCTCGCCGTGCTTGTCGCTTCCAATATCACCATTCAGTTCGGGGCCAAGCCTCTCTTTGAAAACATCTCGGTCAAGTTTGGCGAGGGCAATCGTTATGGCCTGATCGGCGCCAACGGCTCGGGCAAGACGACTTTCATGAAGATACTTGCCGGCCTGCTCGAACCGAGCGGCGGCAATGTCGCGCTGGATACCCATGAGCGCATGGCTTTCCTCAGACAGGATCAGTTCGCCTACGAAGATCAGCGCGTACTCGATGTCGTGCTGCAAGGCCACACGGAAATGTGGGCCTGCATGCAGGAGAAGGATGCGATTTACGCCAATCCGGAGGCGGCTGAAGAAGATTACCTGCACGCCGCCGAACTCGAATCGCAGTTTTCCGAGTACGACGGCTACACCGCAGAATCGCGCGCCGGTGAACTGTTGCTTGGCGTCGGTATTCCGATCGAACAACATAGCGGCCTGATGAGCGCCGTGGCACCCGGCTGGAAACTACGCGTGCTGCTGGTGCAGGCGCTGTTCGCCAATCCGCACATCCTGCTGCTCGACGAGCCGACCAACAACCTCGACATCAACACCATTCGCTGGCTGGAAGACGTGCTGAATCAGCGCGACTGCACCATGATCATCATCTCGCATGATCGCCACTTCCTCAACCAGGTGTGTACGCACATGGCCGATCTGGACTACGGTACGCTCAAGGTGTATCCCGGCAACTACGATGATTACATGGAAGCGTCAACGCAGGCACGCCAGCGTCTGCTGTCGGCCAATGCCAAGGCCAAGGAACGTGTCGTTGAATTGCAGGACTTCGTGCGGCGCTTTTCCGCCAACAAGTCGAAGGCGCGTCAGGCAACTTCGCGTGCCAAGCTGATCGAAAAGATCAAGGTCGATGACATCAAACCATCAAGCCGCCAGTATCCGTGGATTCGCTTCGAGGTGGACGATAAAGAGAAACTCCATCGCCATGCGGTGGAAATCGAAAATCTGCGTCACGGTTTCGATCGCACCCTGTTCGAGAATTTCAGTACCTTCATCGAGGCCGGTGAGAAGATTGCCATCATCGGCGAAAACGGCGTCGGCAAAACCACCCTGTTGCGCTGTCTGGCAGGTGAGAAGCTCGGTGGCCTGACATCATTGGGTGGTACGGTGAAGTGGGCGGAGAAGGCGCGGCCCGGTTATTTCGCCCAGGATCACAGCGAGGATTTCGCCAGAGATGAAACGCTGGTCGACTGGATCCAGGGCTGGGCGCGCGAAGGCGAAGACGAGCAGATCGTCCGCAGCACGCTTGGCCGCCTGCTGTTCACCGGCGACGACGGCAAGAAGTCGGTCAAGGTAATTTCCGGCGGCGAACAGGGGCGCATGCTGTTCGGCAAGTTGATCCTGCAAAAACCGAATGTACTGTTGATGGACGAACCGACCAACCACCTCGACATGGAGTCGATCGAATCGCTCAACACCGCGCTCGACAAATACGCGGGCACACTGATCTTCGTTTCGCACGACCGCGAGTTTGTCTCCTCGATCGCCACGCGCATTCTCGAAATACAGGATGGCAAGATCATCGACTACAAGGGCAATTACGAGGAATATCTGAGTAGCCAGGGGATCGAGTGATCGGCCCGGTCTGCGCTGCCCTGCTGCGACTAATAGGCTGGCGCAGCATCTATGCCACGCCGCCGGTGGCCAAGGCGGTGATCGTCGTCTATCCGCACACTTCGAACTGGGATTTTCTGCTGGGCATTCTCTTCAGGTACGCCACCGGTATGCCGATCCGCTGGGTCGGCAAGGATACGCTGTTTCGCTGGCCGTTCGCTGCCATGTTCCGCAGCCTCGGCGGCATCCCGGTGAATCGCCGCATACGCAACGGCTTTGTCGCACAAATGACGGATGAATTTGCGCGGCAGCCCTGCCTGTATCTCGCCATCACGCCCGAGGGAACTCGCCGTATGGTTCCCTGGCTGAAGAGCGGTTTCTATCGGCTGGCGCTGGCGGCGCAGGTGCCGCTGGCCATCGGCTTCATCGACTACGCACGGCGCGAAGTTGGCGTCGCCGGATACCTGGAACTGAGCGGCAATATCGACGCCGATCTGGCAAGCCTTGCGGCCGCCTATGCCGGCAAACACGGCAAGTATCCTGCGCAAGAAGGGCCTTTCATCTTCAAGGATAACGACTCCGAATGATTCTGCTACGTAATCTCACCTTCGCCCGCAACGGCCAACCGCTGGTCGAGGAAGCCAGCCTGCAACTGCATCCGGGCTGGAAGATCGGTCTGATCGGTGCCAACGGCAGCGGCAAGTCGTCGTTCATCGCCCTGTTGCGCAATGAGCTGCATGCCGAATCCGGCGATCTGGAACTGCCGCGCTCGTGGGTCGTTGCCCATGTCGCGCAGGATACTCCGGCACTACCCGATGCCGCACTCGAATTCACGCTCGATGGCGATGTCGAGCTGCGCAGCATTGAGCGCGAACTTGCGACGCTCGAAGCGAGCAGCGATGAGGATCATGATGGTCACCGCGTCGGCGAACTGTACGGCCGCCTTGGCGAGATCGACGGCTACTCGGCACGTGCACGTGCCGCCGAACTGCTGCACGGCCTGGGCTTCAGCGATGCCGACTTCATCCGTCCGGTGGCCGATTTCTCGGGTGGCTGGCGCGTGCGCCTGAACCTCGCGCGCGCCCTGATGTGTCGCTCCGATCTGCTGCTGCTTGACGAGCCAACCAACCACCTCGATCTCGACGCTGTGCTCTGGCTGGAAGACTGGCTCAAGAGCTATTCAGGCACGCTACTGATGATCTCGCACGACCGCGACTTCCTCGATGCAGTCGCCGACCATACGCTGAACCTCGACCAGCAGCGCCTCAAACTCTACAGCGGCGGTTACAGCGATTTCGAACGCCAGCGTGGCGCGCACCTGGCCCTGCAACAATCGATGTACGAGAAACAGCAGCGCGAGCGCGCGCATCTGCACAGCTACGTCGAGCGTTTCCGCGCCAAGGCCACCAAGGCGCGGCAGGCGCAGAGCCGTATCAAGGCGCTCGCACGCATGGAAGAAGTCGCCGCAGCGCATGTCGATACGCCGTTCACCTTCCGCTTCCGCGATGCTGGTCTGGCGCCTGACCCGTTGCTGGTCATCGATGATGCGAGCGCCGGTTACGGCGAACGCACCATCGTCGGTGACATCATACTAACGCTGCGCCCCGGCCAGCGTCTGGCGCTGCTTGGCCGTAACGGCGCCGGCAAATCGACGCTGGTCAAGCTGCTCGCCGGCGAGATCGCGCCGCAATGCGGCACGCGCGTCGAAGGCAAGGGACTGAAGATCGGCTATTTCGCTCAGCACCAGCTCGAACAATTGCGCCCCGACGAATCGCCGCTGCAACACATGATCCGTCTCGACAAAGGAGTGCGCGAGCAGGAGTTGCGTACCTATCTCGGCAGTTTCGATTTCCGTGGCGACATGGCCAGCGCGCTTTGCGGCCGTTTTTCCGGCGGCGAGAAATCGCGTCTCGCACTGGCATTGCTGATCTGGCAGAAGCCTAACCTGCTGCTGCTCGACGAGCCGACCAACCACCTCGATCTGGAAATGCGCGAAGCACTGAACATCGCCCTGCAGGAATATGAAGGCTGCGTCGTGCTGGTGTCACACGACCGCCACCTGCTGCGCAGCACCGCCGACGAACTCTGGCTGGTCGCCGATGGGCGCGCGCAGCCATTCGACGGCGATCTCGATGATTACGCCAAATGGCTGGCGACGCAGCGCGCCTCCGGTGCTGGTGGCACAACGGCGAACCCCGCGCAGCAGACGCGCCGGGAATCCCGCCAACAGACTGCTGCTGCACAGCAAGCGCAGGAGACGCAACAGCAAACCCTGCAAAAGGAATCGGTGAAACTGGAGAAGCAGATCGCATCGTGGCAAAACGAACTCGCCCTGCTGGAAACCCGCCTCACCGACCCGGCGCTCTATGGCCAGTCTGATCCGACTTTGGTTCAGGCTCTGCAAAAACACCGCAGCGAACTGGCGCGCAACATCGAACAGGGCGAAGAACGCTGGCTAAACATCCTCGACGAAATCGAGTAAATATCTCTTAAAAACATTGCGTCTCCGACCCCTGAGACTTCAGCCTAGAACTTTTTTTGCAGCGATTTCATTGGCTACCTGTTTTGGGAACTTTGCAATGAGCCACTTCAATGCTTCAAGCTGGTCCGCTGAAGTTGCCCGGCGAATTTGAATCAAAAGCTGTTTCAGATCAGGGCGAATTAGTGTGGCATTTTGCGCGCCTTCGTTGCAGATCGAGCAAATAGCACGGAGGTTTGAAGGTTCATCAATTCCGCCTTTGCTCTTGTCGATAATATGTCCGATGTGAAGCCGGGTTTTCCTTGTTTGGTCGTATGGATGGGGCTCTCCAGCGACAGCGCCGCACATTTGACAAGTAAAGCCGTTGCGGTCAAGGACAAAGGCGCGTGTTTCTTTTGAAATTGCACGCTCAAAGGCCGGTTGCGGTTTCGAATTTTCCAGCAAATATTGACCGGGTTTCAATTCGCTGCGGTCATTATGTGTGAGGATTAAATAGCCTTCTTCAGTGCGAAGCTCACGAACACGGCGCGCCCATTCGGACTGGTTGTGCGTAACGGTTCGCAATTCATCGGAATCCATGACACGGCCAATGTTGGCCAGAAAGTGTGCGCGAAGTTTTCCGCGCGCACCGCCTCTTTGTTTTTTTCTTTTACCATTGTTACGCTTTTTTAAGTTTTGGTTTTGCGACGGCATTCAGTGCTGCTTGGATTTGTGTGCCCACGGCACAGGCAACGGGAGGGGGGAACGCGTTGCCAATTTGACGATATGCAGCAGTTTTTTTGCCGCTGAATTGCCAGTGATCGGGAAACCCTTGGATGCGCGCGGTCATACGAACTGTTAGGCGTGGCATACCGATAAAGTCTTTTTCTGGCGCAGCATCGGCGATACCCATGCCATCTACGCCAATTGAAGCCCAAGCCTTTTTCGCCCTAGTGGGGCCAAGGTCAGGGCCACCATGTTTTTTACTACCGCCAACCAATGTAGGGGCTATATCACACGCTCTTTCGCACCATTGCTTTGCACCGTGCCAGCCGTTTGCAGCCATGAGGTCAAAAAGCGCCTCGCCGACCGTTGGCGGCGGGGCGATAAGTGCTGACGGCCAATTGAAATATTCTGCGGTACTTTTTTTTAACGCCACGAAGACCACTCGCGGGCGCAACTGAGGAACACCAAAATCGCTTGCGTTAAGCAAGCGCCATTCAGCGACATAGCCAAGCTTTTTTAAGTCGGAGATTATTTTTGCGCGGTACTCATCAAAAACAGAATCAAGCAACCCGCGCACATTTTCGAGCATTACGGCTTGAGGCTTGCACTCAGACACCAATCGAATTGCTTCTGGGAAGAGGTCGCGCTCATCTTCGTTACCAAGTTGCTTGCCTGCCTTTGAAAAAGGTGGGCAAGGTACGCCACCGGCAAGGAGATCAACGCCTTTCCACTTTTCGGCTGAGTAGTGGCGGAGGTCGCCTTCTGTAACATGCCAATGAGTGCGATTGAACCGGAGAGTGTGGCAAGCTGCTGCTTCAATCTCTACGAGGCTGACATGCTCGAAGCCTGCTTGCTCTAGGCCGAGGGCTTGACCACCTGCGCCAGCACATATTTCTAATGATGAAAATCCCATTACTCCCTCCAGATACAGTTTGTGGCGGACGTGTGCCACCTGTGTAATAACAGGCTCATTTATATTCTTAGCGAATTAAAGGTGCCGACTGCGATGTTATCTGGAGCGTACTGACCGATGCCGATCGCATCGAACGTGGACATGTCACCAAGAATGATCTTGAATCCGTGGTGACATCGAAGACGATCAGCTGGGAATGGTATCGCGCCGTTTTTGAAATTTGCCCAGGAAGAAAATCAAGACTTCTGGCGTTAGTTTCGCTGGTGGTAAAGGTGTAGTGGATTGGGAACAGGCGTGAGCCGATGCTGCGCTTGCGCGCCCCCCGACCCAAAATGTCCGAAACGAATCCACCTATGTAGAGCATGATATAAGAGAACACCATGACCTTCAAGATAAATAGACAGATAAATATCGCAGATCAGGTCGTCGTTTCAGCGCTCGACCGCCTAGCGGGAACCGTCGAAATTCTTGGGGGTCAGAGAGGCAATTGTTTCGACAATATTCAAGTCCGCGATGGCTTCTTCGATCAGCGATTGCGCATAAAATATTCAGGGGTCGGAGACGCGACGTTTTTCAACCATCCCACGCAATTCTCTGTCATCCCACTTCCCGCCGCACCGCCGGAATTTGAGTGTTTCGGCGTAGTTGAAGAAGTCGGAGACGCAATATTTTCAGCAAAGGAAAATCAATCAAGCGTGCGCATGATTTTCCGTCTCGACAGAAAGCCGCAGACCAACCGTCTTGAGCACTGCCAGTAATGTCCTGAGCGTCGGGTTGCCTTTGGGTGATAGCGTGCGATAGAGCGTTTCGCGGCTGATCCCAGCTTCGGCGGCTACCGCGCCCAATCCACCATAGGCTTCCGCTACTGTGCGCAGGGCCAGCAAACCTGCAGCGCGGTCATCCGGATCGTCGAGCGACTCCATCGCCGCTTTCAGATATTCGACTGCCAGCTCACGATCGTTGCGAAGTTCTGCAATTTCAGCATCGTGATGCGGCACAACGCCTTTTATTTTTTTCATGACTGCTTCCCTTTCCATTCAGACCATAACTCCCTGGCTCGCTTGATGTCCGCTGCCTGGCTACCTTTATCGCCACCACAAAGTTATGACAAACGCTTCACCGTGCCGGCCGCAGTACACGCGGTAGCCAGCACCGACATGCACTCGCAACTCAATGACGCCTTCGCCTACAGACGCACTGTCACCAAAATTTCCAGCCTGTACTTGCCGCAAGCGAATTCGAATACGCGCCTGGGCCACTTTGTCACGCAGGGCGTTGAGCCATGCGGTGAACGGTTCACGTCCATCTTCACGCTGATATCGAAAAAGCTCTATCATGGACGGATTGTAGCTTAAAAGCTACTTATTGACCAAAATATTCAGGGGTCGGAGTGAGGTAACCCGGCTTCCCCGGACACATTTGAAGGTAGACAATATCTTTGGA
>DAOLZE010000013.1:0-22098 GCA_035426125.1 Rhodocyclaceae bacterium | reverse complement strand
GCGAGATGCGCATTGTTCTATGGAATCATTTCATGGCCATGCACAGCGGACGAAGCCCGAAAGAGGTGATTGGCCGCAATCTTTTCGAATGCTTCCCGGAGCTACCTGCAAAGTGGCTGGAAAAGAAGATTCGCAGTGTGTTTGTGCTCAAAAATTACTCGTTCACCAGCTGGGAACAGCGCCCTTACCTGTTTCGTTTTTTTCATAACCGGCCGGTAACCGGCGGGGTCGAAGCGATGCAGCAAAGCTGCACCTTTCTGCCGGTAAAGAACGCCAAGGAAGAGGTCGAACACGTCTGCGTTACCCTGTTTGACTATACAGACACGGCCATTTTTCAGAGGCGATTGACCGATGCGATCGAGCAGCTGCATCAGGAAAAGCTCGAGCAGCAACGTCTGATCATACAATTGCAAGAGGCGCAGGAAGCGCTGCAAAAGCTTGCCAGCAGCGATGGTCTCACCGGTCTCGCCAATCGACGCATCTTCGACAGGACGCTGATCACGGAGTGGAATCGTTCCATTCGCTACAGCCAACCGCTTTCCCTGCTGATGATCGACGTCGACTTTTTCAAACGTTACAACGATCATTACGGCCACCAGAAGGGTGACGCCTGTCTGCAATTTGTTGCCACCGCCATGTCGGGTGAGCCGCAAATGCGGACGATGGATCTTGTCGCGCGTTATGGTGGCGAGGAATTCGCCGTCATTCTGCCGAGTACCGATCAGGAAGGATCGGCCGTGGTGGGCGAGCGTATTCGTATTGCGATTGAAAGCCTGGATCTGCCGCATACCTATTCAGAGGCGGCAAAATATGTCACTGTCAGTATCGGCTCGGCGACGATCATGCCTGCACCATCGATCAATTCAGCCCAATTGGTCGCTGCAGCAGATGCGGCGCTCTATCGCGCCAAGCGTGAAGGCCGTAATCGCGTCGTTGCGACAACGGTCGAGTAACCGGCATTGCTGCCAGCGATCCTGGCAAAATCAAGCAAACAGCGCGCGAAGTTTCTCCAGATATCCGGAAGCTGCCGGGTCGCCCTCCGGCGGCGCCCAGCATGCGCGTTCGTCGTTCGTCAGTGGCACATACGGACCAGCCTTGGCCTCACAGAATACCGTCGCGGATTCCAGCGCCAGCACCGTATGCCAGCAGCCATGTGGAATGTCTACCCCCTGGGCAATGCCACCGGATGTTGCGTCGGGAGCCAGATGCACGACCTGCAGTACCGCGCCATTTTCATCGAAGACTACCAAACCGAGCTGTCCGCGCAGGACCAGCATCGTCTCATCCTTGTGCGGATCGAGATGGCGATGTGGTGCGATGTAGGAACCGGGTTCGATGGCGTTCAACAGGCGGTGCCCCGGCGCATCATCGCTGTGATGGAAATTACGGTTCTTGCGCAAGCGCGGGTGGCTGCGCGCCTCGGCGCTCACGGCGTCGAGCAGGGCACTGTCGATGAGTGTGATGAGCGAAGTGTTCAAGGTATTCGAAGTGGGATGGCTCATGAATAGACGACTTTGACATTGTCTGGTGACAGCCACTCATGCAGCGCGGTGAGCAGACCGTCGTCAAGCCGGACGCGCCAGGTATCCGGCAGACCGAGTTCAACTTCCGCTTCACCGTTGCGATAGGACAGGCAGACCGGGCAACTGCCGTTGCGATAGGGGGCCAACAGAGTGCGCAGCTTTTCTGCGTTGGAGCCGCCGTTCATTGACAGATGGAGTCTCTTGGCAAAGCGGCTGCGGGCCTCCCCGAGCGTCAACAGCTTGTCGGCGGTAACACGCAGGCCGCCGCTGAAATCGTCGCGCATGACCTTGCCATCAACCAGCAGCAAATCATCCTCCTTGATCTTGGCGCGTTCAGATTCGAATAATTCGTTGTATACCGAGATCTCGATTTGCGCGCTGGCGTCGTCGATCATCACGATGGCCATTTTTCCGCGCCGCGTCATCTGGGTGCGCACCGAGACAACGATGCCGGCGAGCAGCAAGAGTTCACGTTGCGCCCCGGAGAAAGTCCCCTTGGCGGGTACTTCGATTTGCGCCAGTGATTTTTTGACGAAAGGTGCCAGCTCGGCGCGGTAAGCGTGATAAGGGTGGCCGGAAAAAAAGAAGCCGAGTGCCTGCTTTTCATTGAGGAGGCGTTCACGCTCATTCCAGCGCGTCGCCTCGACATGGCGCGGTGGCTGCGTTCCACTGCCATCGAATTCATCGTCGAACAGATTGTTCTGCAGGGCATTCCGCTCCGCCTGGTCGGCGGCTTCGAGCGCTACGCCAACCGAAGCCAGCAGCCGTGCGCGATGCACCGGCAATGGCTTCCCATTGACATCAAGCGACGGTGGATCAAGTGCATCGAACGCCCCGGCGCGGATCAGTGCCTCAATGACCCGCCGATTGGCGATACGTTTGTCAACGCGCCGGCAGAAATCGAACAGATCGGTGAATGGTGTGAGTTTTTCACCATTCTTACGTGCCTTGAGGATCGCACCAAGCGCCGCTTCGCCGGTACCCTTGATGGCGCCAAGGCCGTAGCGAATCGTCTGCGCATCGAGCGGCTCAAAATGTATTCCGCCGGCATTGATGTCGGGTGGCAGGAAATTGATGCCGTTGGCCAGGCTGTCCTGGTAAAACATCTGTACCTTGTCGGTGTCGGCAAGCTCTGAGGACAGAGTCGCCGCCATGAAGGCCGCTGCGTGATAGTGTTTGAGCCAGGCGGTCTGAACGGCGATGACTGCATAAGCAGCCGAGTGCGATTTGTTGAAACCATATTCAGCAAATTTCTCCATCAGATCGAAGAGCTGTGTGGCAAGCTTTTCATCGACGCCGCGTTTGGTTGCGCCTTCAGTAAAGATGGCGCGCTGTTCAGCCATTTCTTCGGCATTTTTTTTACCCATGGCGCGGCGCAACAGGTCGGCGCCGCCCAGCGTGTAGCCAGCCAGCACCTGCGAAACCTGCATCACCTGTTCCTGGTAGATGATAACGCCGTAGGTCGGTTTGAGCACCGGCTCCAGATCGGGATGAAAATACTCGGCTTTAGCGCGACCGTTCTTGCGGTTGATGAAGTCGTCAACCATGCCCGACTGTAGTGGGCCGGGACGATTCAGCGCCATCAAGGCGATGATGTCATCAAAGCTGTCGCCCTTGAGGCGGCGCTCCAGATCCTTTGCCGTCCGTGATTCAGACTGGAATACCGCTGTCGTGTTGCCAGCGGCAAACAGCGCAAAGGTTGCCTTGTCATCCAGTGGAATATCTTCGAGGCGAAACTCCTTGAGTTGTGGATTCAGCCTGCGCACTGACTCGACAGTCTCGGCAAGGATGGTCAACGTGCGCAGGCCAAGAAAATCGAATTTGACGAGGCCGGCTTTTTCGACGTCCTTCATGTCGAACTGGCTGACCACCGATTGCGTCTCGCCATCGACCAGCCCCTGTGCAGAATACAGCGGACAGAAATCGGTCAGTTTGCCGGGTGCGATCAATACCCCGCCGGCATGCATCCCGACGTTGCGCGTCAGGCCTTCGAGGCGTTCAGCGAGATTCCACAGTTCGCGGATCTCTTCTTCCTGTTCGATGCGTGCATTGATCGCTGCTTCCTTTTCGCGCGCCTGGGCGAGGGTGATGCCGAGTTCGTTGGGAATCAGCTTGGCGAACTGGTCAACGAAATTGAAGGGCAGATCGAGCACACGACCAACGTCACGAATCACTGCCTTGGTAGCCATGGTGCCAAAGGTGGCGATCTGCGAAACGGCATGCGCGCCATATTTCTCCTTGACGTAATTGATGACCCGGTCGCGGCCATCCTGGCAGAAATCGATATCGAAGTCAGGCATCGACACCCGCTCCGGATTGAGAAAGCGCTCGAATAGCAGGTCGTAGGCCAACGGGTCAATATCGGTAATACCAATCGAATAAGCAACCAGCGAACCAGCACCCGAGCCGCGCCCCGGGCCGACCGGCACACCATTTTGCTTGGCCCAGTTGATAAAGTCGGCGACGATCAGGAAATAGCCGGGGAAGCCCATCTGCACGATGGTCTTGATCTCGAAGGCGAGGCGCTGGAGGTATTCGGTGCGCCTGGCTTCGCGTTTTGCGGCATCCGGATAGAGTTGGGTGAGACGTAGTTCCAGACCCTCCTCGGCTAGTGTGGTCATGAACTGCTCGATGCTCATCCCGGGCGGCGTCGGGAATTGTGGCAACCTGCTCTTGCCGAGTTCCACCGAGAGATTGCAGCGCCGGGCGATTTCCACCGCATTTTCCAGCGCATCAGGCAGGTCGGCGAAGAGTTCAGCCATCTCGGCCGGCGACTTGAAATATTGCTGCTCGGTGAAATGCTTGGGGCGGCGCTTGTCGGCCAGCACAAAACCTTCGGCGATACAGACGCGCGCCTCGTGTGCCTTGAAGTCGTCCTGCTGCGTGAACTGCACCGGATGCGTTGCTACCAGCGGCAAGCCAAGGCGTCCGGCAAGTGCTGCGCTGTGGGCGACCAGCACTTCGGCCTGCGGCTGGCCGTAGCGCTGGATTTCCAGATAATAGCTGGCGGGAAATATCTGCGCCCATTCGCGTGCCCGTGCTTCCGCCAGATCTGTTTTGCCAGCCAGCAGGAGTTGCCCGACATCGCCGCAATGTGCGCCCGACAAGGCGATCAGTCCGGAATTATCTCCACTGGCCAGCGCCGCACGGCTGATTTCGGCTCGGCCATGACGGCGCACGCCGAGATAAGCATCGCTGAGCAGTTCGCACAAACGCAGATAGCCGGCGCGATTCTTTGTCAGCAGCAGCAGGCGGCTGGTGTCTTCGCGCTGCGCATCGTGGGCAGCATTTCTGCTGCTTGTGCCATGTTCGCCGGCGATCCACACATCGCAACCGATGATCGGCTTGATGCCGGCGCCACGCGCCGCCGAATAAAACTTGACCATGCCAAACAGATTGCCGAGATCGGTCAGCGCCAGTGCGGGCATGCCCTCGGCCACGGCGCGCGCAACAACGGCATCAAGGCGGACAATGCCGTCAGTGATTGAATATTCGCTGTGCAGGCGGAGGTGGACGAAGCGGGGATCAGACATGGTTTGCCATTTTACGCTCCCGGCGAAACCGGGCATGGCCGGCGAGAAAAAATCTGTCGCCTCAGTGGAGAAATTCGCCGCTGTGTGCTGAGCGTATCAAGGCAGATCGAACAACAGCATCTCGCTTTCGCTGGTGGCGCTGATCGAGAGTTTTCCCTCTTTGGCAATCCTGGCGCCATCGCCTGTAGCGAGCCGGAATGCGTTGAGGGTCAGATTTCCGCGCACCACATGCAGATAGGCGCGGCGGCGCGGTGCGAGAGTGTAGTCCAGGGTTTCCCCCGGTGTCAGCAGGCTGGCATGGATGCGGGCATTCTGATAAATGGTCAGACTGCCGTCAGCACCTTCCGGCGACGCCAGCAGGCGCCAGCGATCCCGCTTATCAATATCGGGAAACACTTTCTGCTCATATTCCGGATTGATGCCGAGGATGTCTGGTTCGATCCAGATTTGCAGCAAATGCACTTCTTCCTGGCTTGAAGCGTTGGATTCGCTGTGCTGGATTCCCAGGCCGGCGCTGATGCGTTGGACTTCTGGATGGCGCAGCACGGAACCGTTACCCATGCTGTCCTTGTGTTCCAGGGGGCCGGCAAGCAGGTAGGTGATGATTTCCATGTCGCGATGAGCGTGCTTGCCGAAACCACCATCGGGGGCAATCACATCCTCGTTGATGGCGCGCAATGGCCCCCAGCCAATTTCCGCCGGATCGTAATAATCGGCAAAGGAAAAAGTGTGCCAGGAGCGCAGCCAGCCGTGATCGGAAAAACCACGCGCATTCGCACGTCGCAAGAGAATCATGATGAAAATTCGTTCAGTAATGAAATACCCAGTATGCGCCAGTTCAGGATGGCGTCATTAATCAGGCAAGTGTCATTTTACTTGAAAAATGACATATCCGACCTTAAATCAGCGGTTGCCGCCAGCTTGATCCGGTGGCTGTGCGATCCAGTCGAAAATCGGCTGCCATTGCTGCCAGTCCTTCTCGGCGCGCGAGGCGGGCAGATCGAAAATGGTCAGGCCGTGCGCTGCGGCCTGCACGTAGTTCTGGGTGTCTCTGAGTGTGGTCAGAACCGGCAAGCCCAGCGAACCCAGAAACCGTTCGAGTTCCTGTGCCGCCAGGGTGCGTGCATCGACGCGCATGCCGACTACGGCAATGAAAGTATCATGGCGGCGCACAGCCTTTTCTTCCAGCAACGTGTCGAGAAATGCCCGCGTGGCGAGAATGTCGAACAGCGATGGTTGTAGCGGCACAATCACGCGCTGTACCAGCTTCAGTACATTTGCCAGCTTCTTGCCGTGCAGTCCGGCGGGGGTGTCGAGCACAACATGTGTGGCACCCTTCGGCGGACGCGCGGGTTTGCCGGCTTCGATCTCCCAGGTAGCGATGTGAGGTAATGTCGGCCGACGCAGTTTCAGCCATTCACGCGCCGATTGCTGGCGGTCGATGTCGCCGAGCATGACACGGTGTCCCTGTTGTGCGAACCAGCCGGCCAGATTCGTGGATAGCGTGCTCTTGCCGGAGCCCCCCTTTGGATTGGCAATGAGGAAAGATTGCATATCGAAACCACCGGGTCGTTGTCAAATATCGGAAGTCGAGAATGCAATGATACTGTGCTACCCAGGTTTTTGTCGGCTGTATATGTTTCGGTGTGTTATCAGGCTCCGGAAGGACGAGAGTCCGCCGATGGAATGAATGCGTCGGAGAAGCAGAAGTCCTCGCTGAGACCCTGTGCGAGAAATGCCGGGAATGCCGTTTCCACCATCTTTACCGAGCCGCAGACATAGACCTCATAACCGGTCATATCCGGAAAATCCTTCAGGATTGCTTCGTGCACCAGCCCAACGCGACCTTGCCAGTCATCTTCGGGAAGTGCATTCGAGAGTACGGGAATGAAGCGGAAATGCGGATGTGATAACTGCCAATTCTCGGCGTATTTCCTCATGTACATATCCGCGGGCCGTCTGACACCCCAGTAGAGCAGCATCGGTCGCCGGATGTCGCGATGGAATGCGTCTTCGACAATACTCTTGATCGGTGCGAAGCCGGTTGCGCCGGCGACAAAAATGATCGGCCGTGAACTTTCGCGCAGGGTGAAGCTTCCCAACGGACCTTCGAAGCGCAATTCGTCGCCAGCCTGCATTTGTGTGAATACGTGTGTCGTGAACAGTCCGTCGGGAACAAGGCGAACATGCAGTTCGATCGTATTGTTTTCGTGCGGTGGATTGGCAAATGAAAACGCCCGACGCTGGCCGCCCGGAAGCAGAATGTTGATGTACTGGCCGGCCTTGAAGGAAACCCTTTCGCCATCGGGCAGCGACACGACAAGCCGCATCACATCGGTGGAAAGGCGTTCCATGCTGTCAATTCGTCCGGTGTAATTGCGAATGTGTTCGGTACCGCGAACACCATCGATCGCATACTCCACCTCTATGTCGGAAAGTGGCACGGTGCAGCACATCAGCGCCTTGCCAAGAGATTTTTCGCTGTCGGGCAGGGCGCTGGGTTGATAAATACCGCGATCGACCTCGCCATTAAGTACCGAGCACTTACAAACTCCGCAGCCGCCGTTGCGGCATTCGAAGGGGAGTGCAATGCCTGCGCGTATGCCGGCTTCGAGGATGGTTTCGCCTCTGCGCACCTTGATGCTGCGGTTGTCCGGATGCACCGTCATCTGGAATTCGCGCTGCGCATTTTTGTCACGGTGAAACTTTAGTGGTAGCCACGGCAGCAGGGCCAGCAGGCCCATTGCGCCGATGATCAGTGCCCAGACATGACCTAGCGACCATGTATAGAGCAGCGGATACACCACCAGGAAGAACCAGTCAAAATCGAGCGTAGTAATGGTTACGCCGAAATCGGCTGCGCCGCCCTGGCTCACGGCTGGTTTTACAAGGGCCAGTGCCAGCATGGTCAGGAGCAAGGCAATGATGATCGGTCGCGGCGGATTGGTGCTGGCCTTGGGTACGCGTTGTACATGGATCCACATCAGCAATAGCACCAGCAGCGGAACCCCGAGATGGATGAAGGCCAGCAACGAGAAGAAGCGATCATTGACGCTCGATTGATAGATGAAGTTGCGAATCAGGGCACCATTGAAGATCGGCAACCAGTCAAGCCATTCGAAGCTGGCCGTCACGACGAACTGCGCCATCTTGTCCCACGGCAGCATGTAACCGTTAATGCCAGACGCATATACCATGGCAATCAGGACGATCCCGGTGACCCATGAGAACCAGCGGAAGCCGCGCAGCCTGTCGAAAGCGAAATGACGCAGCATGTGGATCAACATGGTCAATACCATGGCATCGGAGGCGTAACGATGGGCGCTGCGCAGGATTCCGCCGGCATAGGGCTGATCATGCGTCAGCGATTCGACGGAGGAATATGCGTCGGCTACGCCGGTCTTGAAAAATGCATACAGGTACAGCCCGCTGACAGTCACCACCCAGAACATGAAGAAACTGATGGCTCCCAGGTGGTAAAGCGGATTGATCTTGTCGCCGAAAGCCTTGTTGAAGATCGCTTCGACGCGCATGAAAATCCATTGCATGAAAAGTTGCAGATACTTGATCATTTTGTGTCCTTGTTGATGCTCTTGTTCTTGTCATGAAGTGCGCGGATGACTACCACCACGAACAGGAATCCGCCGACGATGGCGATCAGGCCGCCCAATCCCATCAAACCCATGCCGGCAATCTCGCCGGTGCTGCGCAGTACCTGTTCAGCGCCGGCCACCTTGCGCTGCACGCCATAGCCGCCGGACCACACCAGCCCGATGATGTGCATCAACTGGCCGCTGCCGTAAACATAGGGTTGCAGGGTGGCCAGCCTGCCGCCTGGTGTGCCGTAACCGAGTTGCGGCAGAAGGTGATATACCAGCCCCATCATGGCCAGCGTGACCCCGACGATACTGCCGTGGTAGTGCGCGGGAATCTTGACGTTGTTGCCGCTGATGAACATGCCGATCAGACCGCCGATGGCGAATAGCAGTACGGAGGAAACCAGCGCTGCGCGCAAAGGCCGGGATTGTTCGGATAGTTCGGGGCCAGATATGGAACGCAGGGCGATCAGCACCGCCAGGCTCATTGGCAGGATGGACACGCCGCCGCCGATGCGCATCGCCCAGGTGAGCAGGGAACGGTGTTCGACCGAAGCGACATGGTAGGCCAGATAGGCATAGGGGGTGATGAAGACACAGAGCAGTGCCAGTACGAAGAGTAGCAGGGCGACACGCGGGCTGAACGGGATGCGTCCACCGATGGCACTGGTCAGCCACAGCCATGCCACCAGCATCATCAGTGTCCAGGTGAATTGCAAGGCGTGGCCACCGCCCCAGAAAAGAATTTCGAAGTAAGGTTTGCCACTGAGCGAATCCGGCGTCACGCCAAAGGACCAGGCAAAGGCCAGCAACGCCATGGCAGCGGAGATGGCAGCTGCATTGAGACCAAAATGCAGCACGCCGCCGCCGTCAAAATCCGGACCCAGACGCGGCGCGAGCAGCAGACTGCGTGATACCAGAATGCCGAAACCAATTGCAATCAGTAGCAGGCCGGCCAGAAACAGAGGGTCGTTCAGGACCGGAATATAGTTGGACATGATCGCTTCGCCGTGAGCGAAGAAGGGTGCCAGCGTCATCAGCGCAGCACCCGCTGCACATAGCCATACTGCGAGCTTTCCCCACACCATGCCGCGCGTCGGGCAGTTGAGGCTCCAGAGGATGCCTGCCAGCGCGATAAACCAGACGAGCACCGAGAGGTCGACATGGACGACGAGTGCAACGCGGAAGAAATCGGCGACTGGAAACAGGTTCTGCAAATACGGTGTGCGTGACAGCACCAGCAGCACCGAGAATATGCCGGATCCGAGCAGTGCCGTCAGACCTAGCCAGAGCCAGCCTCGCGCGAGTCCGCGCCGCGCATCGTCGGGGATTGTGAACACATATTCGGAAGCAGGCCGGATTGCCTTAGCCATGGTGTGCTGTGTGCGGGTGTTTTGTAGGTTCGTCATCGTGTTTATTGCAAGGTGATGCTGCCCTTTTCCTGGCTGAAATCGATCACCAGAACCTGACCGGGTTTCAGGTGGATGACTTCATCCCGTTTGTAATCGAAGGCGCTGTCACCGGGGCTATCCTTCATGCGTATCGCGAGCCGGTGCTCTCCCGCCGTGGCTTCTATGCGCTGATAGACAGACGAAGCGCCGTCCTTCGACAGGCCGGAGGGCTGTGCCACATGCCGGTAGACTAGTGTGCCGTCAAGGTCGACTTCGACGCTGACGGGGGAACGCTCGCGCTGGCATTGCATGGGCGCCCGCATGTTGCGCGGCAGCTTGGCCAGTTCCTCCGGAGTACGCTGATGGCAAGTCGCGATGTGTTTGCCGAGATGCGAGAAACTCAGCTTGATCAGCGCCTGGTCCGGCGTCAGATGCTGATACTTCGGCGCAGATGAGAAGGTACCGATAATCAGGGCGAATAATGCATACAACAGCACCTGTCCGATCCATACGAGCGGTTTTGATTTTAGCATTTCAGATTATTCCATTCGGTTTATTGGGTGCCGCCATGCTGCGGCGAAATTCGTTGAGTGCGACAAGCAGTTTCTTTTCTTCGCCATGGTCGGCCCAGACGATGTGCAGCCGCTCGCGAGGCACATTGTTACGCAGACGGGGTTCGCGCTCACCGTATAAACGCGCTTCCGTCCAGCGGCTGCCGAGGCGGAAAGCGCAGCCGCTGCTGCTGCAACCCGTTATCAGTACTCCCGATGCGCCATCGCGCAAGGCGTATTCGACGAAGGATGGTGGCAACATGCCGGTGCACATGAGGCTGATGCTGGCCACATCCTTGCCGGCCAGGGTGGCTACGCGAGCGCCATTGTCACAGCCAAAGACGACAATTTTACTGTCGCCTTCAAGCGCCGCAAGACTTTTTTTCAGCGTATTGCGCAGATCGTTGATGGGTTGTTGCGGCATGTCGATGCCCGTAACAAGCGCGCTCACATTGCGGAACGGCGTCGAGGACGGACAAGAGCCGGTGCAGATACCGCAACTTGCGCACATATCGGGAATGACTCTGGCCAGTTGCTGTCCCGGCTTGCCGTCGGGATGAGGCACCATCGTAATCGCGGCATAGGGGCAATCGTCAAAACAGCGGCGACAACCGTTACAGTTATCGGCATGTACCTCGGCGATTGCCGGAGCCACAAACTGCGAACGCTTTGGCAGGAAGGGTAATCCGAACAGAAGCAGTGTGACGATGCTCACCAGTAGCCAGACACTGCCGGACGATGAGACATACATCAGCGGATGAAGAAACAGGTAGAACCAGTCCAGCGGCAGCACGGCAGGAATTGTCGAGAGATCTGCCGGTGCCTGGCTGACGACTGGCGCTACCAGCGCCAGCACGAGCAAAGTCGCGAAGGTACCGAGGCTCAGCGCACGTGGCGGAAATATCTCGGCATGGTTGATCCGCTGGACATGGAACCACAGGCCGAACAGCAGCAGCAGCGGCACACCGAGATGGATGAACACGAACAGCGAAAACAGGCGGTCGCTGACCGTGGTGACAGAGAGGAAGTTGCGTGTCAGGGGTGTGGCGAAGATCGGCAGCCAATCCAGCAACTCTGCCGTGGCGATCGCGGAGAATTGGCCGAGCTGATCCCAGTTCAGCCAGAAACCGCCAATGCCCGATATGAAGATGAACCACAGCAGCGGCACGCCAGTCAGCCACGAAAAACGGCGAAAGCCTGTGTAGCGGCCTAACAGAAATTCCTTGATGATGTGCAGTAGCGTGATGACGATGAAGGCGTCTGCGCCATAGCGGTGGATGCTGCGCAACAGGCCGCCAAGATACCACTGCTGACGCGTAAGCCAGTCGATTGAGCGATAGGCCTCGATAGCCGAAGTATCGAGCATGGCAAACAGGTAAAAGCCGGTGACTGCAATCAGCCAGAAACACAGGAAGCCGAGCGCACCAAGATGCCGCCATGGGTTGAGTGCAGTGCCGAAGGGCGCGTCGAAGCACCGCTCGATCTGCCGATAAACCAGCAGACCACCGCTTCGTACCGCATCCAGCGCATCAAGAGAATTTGCCGTCATTCCATGCCACCCGCAGAATAACCACTATTGCGAAACGGCTATATTAGAGAATTGTTATATTACCCGTTGAAGGGCGGTGACGGCTTGACAAATATCAATTCAGTTTGCTGAGGGCTTGCGGGATTTTCTGCGTGTGCGCCATTCGGCGACTAAGAACCAGAGTATCGAAATCAGGAAAGTTAGCCCGCCGGTGACTTCGAGGCCGAGACCGCTTTTTACCCGGTATTCGCCGGTCACAGGGTCATACACCGTGCATAAAATGCGCACCCGGTCGATAATCGTGGCGAGGTCTACATTATTGGGCATCGGCGCATTGTTGATCAGTTGCTTGATCGGGTCGCCCAGCATGTCTCCACTCAGGGTATCGCCATAAACCTGGCGGTATATCCTGCCCTGGGCATCGACAATGGTCACTTGCAGAAGGTGGTCGAAACCCGTCGGCGTGGCGATATAACTGAAGCCGAAATCCTGTGTGAGGCGATCCACAATTGAACGATGCGGGCTCAGAAATTCCCAGTTGGGATAGTTGATGCCATTCTGGCGGGCAAACGACTTGAGTGCTTGCGGCGAATCCGCAGGCTGATTGAAGCCGATGCTGACAACATTGAATTGATTGGTTCCCAGTCCTTCCTGCGCGGCCTTGAGCGCATTCAGCAAGGCACGGGTCGTGGTTGGGCAAACCTGGAAACAGCCTGTGTAAATGAAGCTTACCAGCAGAGGTTTTCCTCGATAACTGGACAACCTGACCGGTTTTCCCTCACGGTCGAGGAGCGTGTAATCAGCCGGTATTTTCCCAATAACGGCCTGGCTGGCGCGCAGTGCAACCTGCTGGTCGAAAGCGGGTCTGGTGATTGTGGAAAGCGGCTGCTCCGCTTGTTCAGCGGATGCTTGATCGGGCGTTGCTGCACTTGCTGATTGCGTCAGCAACGCCATCATGCAAAGTGCTGCCGGAAGTATCGCCGGAAGCGTCAACCTGTTGCGCACGACAAATCTGGATTTAGAAAACCAGCGCGTCGATCATCGCCGCTGCGAGCAGGACGCTGAGCTGGATCAGGGATGCGAAGAACGACCCCATTGCCGTCTTGCGACTGGGCGAGCGGGCAAGTTGCCACGCCTTGTAAATGAAATAACCGCCACCACTGATGGCGCCGGCGAGATAGATCGGCCCCACGCCGAAGAATGCCGGCAGAAGCGAAGCACCAACCAGCACCAGAGTGCTGATGAAAACGACGTGTGCTGCACGCGCATCGCCAACCACCACCGGCAACATGGGGACACCTGCGGCAGCGTAGTCTGCCCGATTGGCGATGGCCAGACTCCAGAAATGCGGCGGGGTCCACAGGAACAACACCAGCGCCAGCAGCAACGGCAGGACGCCGATTGCCGGATCCACTGCGGCGGCACCAGCCAGCACGGAAAAACTACCCGCCAGGCCACCAATGACGATGTTAAGCCAGGTGCGGCGCTTGAGCCAGACCGTGTAAACGATGGCGTAGAAGAAGGCGCCAAGAAAAACAAACAGCGCCGAAGTTACGTTCAGTGCAACCCATGCGGCAGCGACCGATGCGGCCAGCAACAGGCCGATTGGAATCAGCCAGGCCGGGGTGTGGCGCAGTGCGCCGGTTACAAAAGCCCGGCCGCGCGTGCGCGCCATCAGTCGGTCGGATTTGTATTCGATGTATTGATTGAATGCCCCGGCACTGGCCGAGGCGATCAGGACGGAGAGCGCAAGAACGGCAAGCTGCGCAACCTCCAGCGACGGGCCTGGCGTGATGGCATAGCCAGCCAGCGCGGTAATCATGATGACAAAACCGATGCGCAACTTGAACAGTCCAAGGACATTGCGTACGAGTACAGCGGCATCGCCGGTGCGGTTGAGCGTACGGTGGGTCGGATGCATGCTTGATATTCCTTCGAACGATCGTCTTGTCGTTGCTGTGAAAGTAATCGGCCGAAGCGATACGAGAAGTAGCGCCCCGGCCGACGGATTCAATGAGCCAGTCCGTCAGTGATCAGCTCAGTCCCCATACCTGGGACAGGTATTTCCAGTTGATGAAGTAGTACAGTATGAACGAGATCAGGAACACGATCGCCAGAGTGAAGGTCCCCGGTGCCGCGAAGCCGGCAGACCCGACGCCATGGACTGCGATCGATTCCGGTGTCGGCGGAATCGGTGTCGGCTTGTTGCTGGTCGCACCGGCTTCCAGCTTCTTGCCCCAGAGCAGCGAACCTACGGTAACGTAGATGTAGATCGCGCCGCCGGTAATTGCCGACAGACCGCCGATACCGACCAGACCCATCATCAGGTAAGCAGCGCCCGGCCACTCATAGGCCATTGCCGATCCCTGGAACGCCATGTCCCAGTGGCGGCGGGAAACGCCCAGAGTACCGGCGCCCATCATCACCAGACAGAAGAAGTACATCGAGAATCCGAACAGATAAGGCTGTATCTTCGCCAGGCCCGGTGAGATCATTTCACGCTTGAACAGCACCGGAATCAGGAAGTAGGTTATCGCCATGAACGATAGCGTGGTACCAACCACAACGGTGGCGTGGAAGTGGCCCGGAACGTAGATCGTGTTGTGAATGATCATGTTGAGCTGTTCGGTGCCCATCATCACGCCCGATATGCCGCCAAGGAAGCCGAAGCCGATCAGCGAGATGAACATTGCGGAGAACACCGGGTTGCCCCACGGCGCTTTTCTTAGCCACTCGAACAGTCCGTTCGTATAGCCCTTCTTGCGTTGCGCGACTTCAATGGCGCCCGGAATAGTCAGGCCGTGGATCATCGAGGCCAGCACCGCGAAATACATGAAGTAGCTGGTATTGACGACTTTCCAGCCAGTGCTCATTCCCGGGTCGGACAAGAGATGGTGCGCACTTGCCAGTTGCAGGAACAGGATATACAGCAGGAAGGCACCGCGGCTAACGCGCTCGGACATCGGCTTGGCGCCGAAGACGATGGCAGCAACGGCGTACCAGATTGCGATGTGTGCCGAGACGTTGATCTGCTGCGAAGAGTGACCGAAGGCCCACCAGACCACTCGATACATCAGCGGATCGACGCTCTCCATAAGGCCGATCGACACGAGGTAGGTCGGGATCAGGATGATCGCGCCGTTCAAAATGGTGAACACGGCGATGATGCAGGCAACGGTTGCGCCGAAAGTCACCAGCGGTACCGAACCCTGATAGGTCTTGTCACGTTTTGCGACTACCAGCGTGCCCATGTAGACGCCGCAGGCAATCAGCGCGCCCACCGCGAACAGAATCAGTCCAAGATAGAACCACGATGAAGCCATCATCGGTACATAGGATGTCATCATCACGCTGGAGTTGCCCTGGAATACGGCGACGTTGTTCATCACCGCACCCACCAGCATCAGGACAAACGCCAGCCATGCGACCTTGGGCGCAGCGATTCGACAGCGTAGCAACGTTGATGAGCAGAAATAAATGACTGCTACTTCAAAGAAGATGATCCAGAAGATCAGCATGTCGAGGCCATGGGCGGTGAGCACCATGTAGAAGGTATCGGCTTGCAGCCAATGTACCGTGGGCCAGCGGGTGAGCACCACGCCGATAGCGAGTATGCCGCCGATCAGCAGGAAAACCACTGCCGTGACGGCATTGGCCAGCATCAGCTTCTCAGCCTGGGATTCAAACTGCAATCCGGAGCGAGGGCAGGTGCGGTAAGTCGTTGTATTAGCCATTTTCGCCCCCTTATTTGACGTAAATGCGGCCAAGCATGGTGTGATGGCCGATTCCGCAGTATTCGTTACAAACGATGGTGAAGGTTCCTGACTGGTTCGGAGTCATCTTGACCACATGCTCGTAACCGGGAACTGCCTGGATATTGAAGTTGGTGGGCTGTAGCGAGAAGCCGTGGTTATAGTCCATCGCGGAAAGGTGTACTCTGTAGGTCTTGTCCTTTTCCAGTTCGACGATTGGCCACCAATTCCACAGTCGGGCGACGAGATACACGTCACCGGTTTCGCTGGGGCGTACCACCGGGATATCTATTCCACCAAATGTTTCGGTGCGGATGGTGTACTTGTCGACCGCATCCTGTGCCTTTTGGCCATATATTGCCGGTGTGGTCTTGTACGTTTCCGTCGACAGATTCTGTTTGCCATAGATATGCCAGCCAACCATCATGGCGAACATGATCAGACACCAGATCAGCGCGATTGTTATCCATGTGCCCTCGACGCGATCGATCGGGTGTTTCCACCAGAGCCGCTCCGAAGGCGGCAGAATTGCGCTCATATATGTATTCCTTTTTATTAAGGGTTGGTCAATTGAAATTTATTTTGCTACGGGGATCATCAAAATATCGATCACCCCCCAGAGTGTGTAGACCACCATAGGAACCATGACGCCAATAAACAGCAGGATGAACGGACTGTCCAGCAACTGTTGTATGAATGGAACTTTTTCGTCTTCCTGATTTGTATCAGCCATATAATCCCCCGCAGTTGCACCATAAGGTGCGCCGATGTTGAAAAAACCTTTGACAGTATCGCTTTGATAGGCAGTCAACGAAATTGATCCAGAACAAGAATCTGCGACATTTTGCCACATCCTGAAAAGAGTTTTTACTCATTTTTTACACAAAGACGATCACTATTCAGTTATATAGCCGCATTATTTGCATTGTTCTGGAGTGAAATCATCGCAATGGATATCGTCGCGCGTCGCCAGATCGCCATCTGGCTGTTTGTTTGCTGTGCCATGGTATTTGCCACCCTCGTCGTGGGCGGCGTAACACGTCTGAACCATGCCGGGCTCTCCATCGTCGAATGGCAACCGCTGGTCGGCGCCATTCCACCCATGAACCCGGGTGAATGGAGCGAGGTATTTCACAAATATCAGCAGACACCGGAATTTCTGAAGATCAACAGCAGCATGACCATCGACGAATTCAAGGTGATTTTTTACTGGGAATATGCACATCGTGTTCTTGGCAGAACCATCGGACTGGTGTTCCTGCTGCCGTTTCTTTATTTTGCATTGCGCCGCAAGATCGGGCGAAAGCTGGCACCGAAGCTGATCGGGATGTTTTTCCTCGGCGGCCTGCAAGGCGCAATGGGTTGGTATATGGTGAAAAGCGGTTTGGTGGACAATCCGCATGTCAGCCAGTATCGCCTGGCCGCGCATCTCGGGCTTGCCTTCATCATATTTGCCAGTATGTTCTGGGTGGCGCTGGGTTTGCTGACTGAACGCGGCAGTGTGGTGCAGGATAGGATGAATGCGGGACTGCCCATGCTGCGGCGCTTTGCCGGCTGGCTGGTGCTGACAGTTTTCATCATGGTCCTGAGCGGGGCTCTTGTCGCCGGTCTGCACGCGGGACTTGCCTGGAATTCCTTCCCTCTGATGTATGGATATTTTGTCCCGCCGGACATGTTTGCGCATACCCCGTGGCTTTTGAATTTTTTCGACAATCCAACCACGGTCCAGTTCGATCATCGGCTGATTGCCTGGCTGCTGGCCTTTCTGGCAGTTTTCTTCTGGATTAAATCGCGTCGCGTCGCGCTTGATCCACGGGCACGGTTGGCAACGCATCTGGTGGTACTGGCTTTTGCGCTACAGATCACACTGGGAATCGCTACCCTGCTGCTGGTGGTGCCGGTTCCGCTTGCGGCGGCCCATCAGGCCGGCGCGATGCTGTTGTTCGCAACTTTGCTCTGGCTGAACCACGAGTTGCGGAAATGAACAGGCTAGCATTCTCGCTGGTTGCCACTGGTTTCACAAAGCGACATTTATGCATCTGACTTCATTCAAACGCATGGCAATGCTGTGTGCCATTCTTGTGCTGACAATCACCAGCATCAGCGCATTCATTCGCCTTTCCAATGCCGGACTGGGCTGTGTGGACTGGCCGCAATGCTATGGCCAGAACTTTCGTCAGGCACAGCAGGGCGTTGCCGGCAAACCCTCCGAAAGTGCCACACTGATCGGCGCACGCATGGTGCATCGTATCGCCGCCGTGGCCGCGTTGATGCTCATCATTGCCATGCTGGTGACTTGCCTTGGCACCAGACCGGTTCCCTGGCAGGCATGTGTAATGACGATAGCCTTGCTCCTGCTGGCGCTGTTTCTCGCGGTACTTGGCCGCTGGAGCAGTAGCGCGCGCGTACCTGCGGTGGCCATTGGCAATCTGCTGGGCGGCTTCGCAATGCTGGCGCTGTGCTGGCGCCTGATCGTCATGCCCGACCCTGGTGTTGTCTCAACCGGGGCTGTCAAAAGGAGTGGATGGCTGCACACTGGCGCATGGCTTGGTGTAGTCGTCCTGCTTTGCCAGATTGCGCTGGGTGGCCTGGTTAGCGCAAGTTACTCAGGGTTGAGTTGCACTGGCCTGACGGCTTGTGCCGAGTCGTCCGAGACAATCGAGGCAATCAGCATCATGCCCGCACAAGCCGAGCTGTCGATTCCGCAGGCACTCAACCCGTGGCGGGAGCCGGTATTTTCTCCGGCATCACCAGCCAATTCGGCGGGCGCGATACCGCACATGGCGCATCGTTATGGCGCTTTTGCATCATTGCTGGTTTTACTGCCGCTGGGCTTGTTTGCCCTGCGCAACGGCCGACGCCGCAGCTGCCTGTTTTTGCTGGCGCTGCTCGCCGTACAGGCCGGGTTGGGTATTGTGCTGATTGCATTCGCACTCCCTTTATGGGGCGTATTGGCGCACAACCTGATCGCAGCCATGATGCTGGCCACGGTGTTCAGTCTGATCTGACGCAGGCGAAGGCGGAGCAGCTTTGCCAGTCAGGCAGAAGCACCTTTTGCCGAAGGACTGTCCGAAATTTTTTTCAGCAGTGCGGTGAGCTGATCGATCTCCTTGCCGGTCAGCAGCGGTTTGATCCACGCCCGCGATGCCTCCATCAATTCAACCATCGCCTGTTCGATGAGCTTGGCACCTTTGGCGGTTAACCGTACCGGCTTGATGCGCCGGTCGGCTTCGACCGTCGAGCGGATAATCAGCTTGCGGGTTTCGAGTTGCCGGAGAATCTTGGTCAGGCCGCCCGAGGTGATGAGCATCGCGCCTTGCAATTCCGTTGGCGTCAACTCGTGCGGCGGCGAGGACCGCCGCAGTGTGGTCAACACATCGAACTCGGCCAGACTCAGGTGATGACTCGCCATGACACCGTCAGTGTGTGCGAATTGGTCGGCGCGAACCTGATGCATGGACAGCAGAAAAGCCATCAGACGGAAATCGAAGGTCTCCGGCCAGTTCTGGCGGTGCATTTCGATGGGATCGATTCTGGTGTCGGACATAAACTGGATCGGGCATTGCTCAGGGAAAATTTTTTGTAATTATCTTGCAGGAAAGTTAATTTTGCAATAATATCTTTCCAGCAAGATAAAACAAGACAGTCGCCGGCAGGCGAGGATTTTTCCGTTTTCATTCCCTCATTCTGCACCGGACGACTCGCGACATTGAAGAGGAAAAAGTAAATGCCCATGGTACTTCGCGGCGTCTCCCATACGCTCTGGCTGGCTGGCCTGTGCCTGCTCGCCGGCTGTGCCTCGGTTGGGCCGGACTATACGGCACCGCAGGTTGAGCTTGCCGATCGCTGGCAGGCCGCTCTGCCTCATGCTGGAGAAACCGGCACGTTACTTGGCTGGTGGATGCGCTTCAACGACCCGGCGCTCACCGAACTGCTGATCCGCGCCGAGGCCGACAGCCCCAACCTTGCTGAAGCGGTGGCGCGTATCGACGAGGCGCGTGCCGGGCTGACCGTGGCTGGCGCTGGCCATCTGCCTGTGGTTAACGCCGGCGTCCAGTCCATACGCAACAACATTGCCACCCCCAACGTTGTCCCGGCACAAACCACGCGGAGTGCGACCATCGATGCGGCGTGGGAGATCGATATCTTTGGCCGGGTGCGTCGTTCCGGCGAAGCGGCTGATGCACGCCTGGAGATGCAGGAGAATAACTGGCATGCCGCACGCGTTTCGCTGGCCGCAGAAGTCGCCGGCAAATATGTGGATTACCGCGCCTGTCGATTGCTGGCGCAAGCCTTCACACGCGATGTTAAATCGCGTCAGGAGAGTGCACGCATTACCGACATCGCTGCGCAGGCAGGACTGGTCGCACCTGCCGACGCGCAACTGGCGCGTGCTGGCGCTGCCGATACGGCATCGGCACTGACGGCGCAACAGGCTGTCTGCGATATCACGGTTAAATCGCTGGTGACGCTCACTGACATGAACGAACCTGCCATGCGAAGGCTGTTGCAAGAAGGCCGTGCGGCGATTCCGCAACCCGTAGCATTCAGCGTCGATAGCCTGCCGGTTGCGCTGCTCTCGCAACGCCCTGATCTTGCTGCCAGCGAGCGTGAACTGGCCGCCGCCAGCGCCGATATTGGTGTCGCTGAGGCCAGCCGCTTCCCGCGCCTGTCGCTGCTCGGCAATCTCGAAGTCGACAAGACGCGCATCGGTGGAGCAAGTAATGGCACCACAATCGTCACCAAGCCGTGGTCGTTTGGCCCCGCGCTGTCGCTGCCGTTGTTCAACGGCGGTGCCCTGGCGGCCCGGCAGAGCGAAGCGGAAGCTCGTTATGCACAGGCGCTGGCGCGCTACCGCAAAGCGACCCGTGCGGCTGTCGAGGAGGTCGAAACTGCGCTGGTCAATCTCGACAGCGCCACGCAGCGCGCTGCTTACGCACACACTGCCAGCGAAAGCTTCAGCGCCTACTTCAAGGCCGCCGAAACCAACTGGCACAGCGGCGGGCTCAGCCTGCTGCTGCTCGAAGAGGCGCGACGCTCCGCCACTGCCGCCGAGCGCAACGAAATCATGCTGCAACGCGACCAGGTGCTGCACTGGATTGCACTCTACAAGGCGCTCGGTGGCGGATGGAATACCGCAGTGCCAGCGGAGACAAGTACAAGCAGCGCAAGCACAGATGCGAATATGAACACGAACACGGATACGAAAAATCCACCACCCCTGAACACGCCGGGAGAACCCGAATGAAGCGCCCTCTGAAACCATCGTTGCGGTTATCCCTGATTGCTGTCGTCGTCATCCTCGTTGGCGGCGCCATACGTTTCCTGTCTTCCTCATCGACAGCCACCGAGTCTGCCGCAACCGCCGCACAGGCCAAATCCGTTCTGACCGTCAATGTCACCACGCCGCTCGTGCAGGATCTCAATAACACCATTACCACCAACGGTGGTCTGTTCGCCTGGCAGGAGTCGCTCGTCTCCGCCGAACTCGGCGGACTGGCGATTACCGAACTGAATGCCGACGTTGGCAGCGTCGTCAAATGCGGACAGGTACTGGCGCGACTGTCGCAGGACAGCATCAAGGCCAGTCTGGCGGCACAGCAGGCGAATGTCGCCAGAGCCAGAGCCGGGCTGGCCGAGGCAGCGGCGAATGCCGAGCGGGCACGCCGCGTCAAGGATTCCGGTGCGTTATCGGAGCAGCAGGTCCAACAATATCTGCTCGCCGAGGACAGCGCCAAGGCTAATCTCGCTGCAGCCGAAGCGGCGCAGCGGGCCGATGAGGTGCGTCTCGCACAGACAGCAATTCTTGCGGCTGACAATGGGGTGATTTCCGCACGCAGCGCGACGCTCGGCGCGATCGTCCAGCCTGGTAGCGAGTTGTTCCGGCTGGTGCGGCAGGGGCGCATCGAGTGGCGTGCCGAACTGACCGCCGAGCAACTGACCCAGGTACATGCCGGACAAAAAGCGCGGATTCATTTGTCTGACGGCAAGACCGTCAACGGTACGCTGCGCATGCTTGCGCCAACCGTCGACAGCAACAGCCGCAAGGCGCTGGTTTATATTGATCTGGCTCCTGGCAGCACGGCGCGTGCCGGCATGTTTGCCCGTGGCGAGATCCTGCTTGGCAACACCAGTGGGCTCACCGTCCCGAATTCTGCTGTGCTGCTGCGTGACGGCAATACCTACGTCTTCGAGGTTGGTGCCAATAATCAGGTCGAGCAGCG
>DAOLZE010000012.1:0-22211 GCA_035426125.1 Rhodocyclaceae bacterium | reverse complement strand
AGACAAGATGCTGGCGGCATTCCAGAAGCAGATGGGCGAGTCGCTGTTCATCGGCATCGGTTTTCTGCTCGGCTTTGCGGGCGTGATCGCGATGGCGGTGGTCTACAACGGCGCGCGCATCTCGCTGTCGGAGCGCGGGCGCGAGCTGGCCAGTCTGCGCGTGATGGGGTTTCGCCGACGCGAGGTCTCGGCGCTGCTGCTGGGCGAGCAGGGTTTGATCACGCTGCTGGCCATCCCGCTGGGCTGGGCGCTGGGCTATGGCTTGTCGTTGCTCGTGTCGCAGTCGTTGCAGAGCGACGTGTACAGTATCCCGTTCATCGTCAATCCACAGACCTACATCATTTCGGCGGTGATCGTCATCGCCGCTGCCGTAGCCAGCGCCATGCTGGTGCAACGCCGGATTAATCACCTCGACCTGATCGAGGTACTAAAGACCAGAGAGTGAGCGCCATGAACAACAAGACCGAATCATCTGACCAGACAGGTGCCGCCAAAGGCGTTAGCGCTATACCCATGGACAAACAGACGAGCAAGTCCGGGGGGTAAAGTGGAAGGAGTGGTTACTCATCGGTGCTGTCGCCGTTGCGGCGATTGCGTTAACCGTGGTGTTCATGACCCCGGCCACTATCACCGTGGAGGCGGTGGCCGCGAAGCGCGGCCCGCTGTCGGTCAGTGTCGATGCGCAAGGTCGCACACGGGCGAAGCTGCGCTATACCGTCGGTGCCCCCATCAGTGGCCGGCTCATGCGCACCACGCTGCGCGAAGGTGACCGCATCGAGCAGGGCGACGTGCTGGCCCGGATTGCCCCGCCGCCGACCGATGCTCGCACGGTAGCCACCGTGCGCGCGGAACTCGCGGCAGCGCAGGCACGACAGCGTCAAGCTGTGGCCGCCCAAGCCGAAGCCGCCAGCAATCTAAAGCTTGCCAACAGTGAGCTGGCACGGCGGACCGATCTGTATACCCAAGGCTTCATTGGCACCGAGGCCCACGAGACCTACGCGCAGGCAGCGCAGGCAGCCACTTCCCGCCGGGACCTTGCACAGGCGATGCTCGCCGCTGCGGTCGCCGACGTGCAAAGCGTTCGCTCGCGATTACTCGGTGCCGGTACCGGAGCCGGTGAGGGCTCGATCGAGATTCGCGCACCGGTCAGCGGTGTGGTGCTGAAAGTGTACGAGGAAAGCGAACGCGTAGTCACTTCCGGCAATCCCTTGTTCGATCTGAGCAAGGGCAACGCGCTCGAACTGCTCATTGACGTGCTGACCCAAGACGCTGTGCAGGTGAAAACCGGCGATCCGATCCGTGTGACGGGCTGGGGAGGGGGTGACACGCTGAAAGGCAAGGTCCGTCACGTCGAGCCAGGAGCATTCACCAAGGTCTCCACACTGGGGGTGGAAGAGCAGCGCGTCAACGTGATCGGCGACTTGGAAGACCCGCCAGGTTCGCTGGGTGCCGGATACCGGATTGAGGCTGCTATCGTAACGTGGTCCAGCGACGATGTCCTGGTGGTTCCAACTGGCGCGCTGTTCCGTCGCGCGAACGCTTGGCATGTCTTTGTCGTTGAGGCAGGCAGTGCCCGCTTGCGGGCGATCGAGATTGGGCACCGGAATGTCAATTTGGCCGAGGTAACGTCGGGCCTGAGGGTGGAGGACAAGGTGATTCTTTTTCCATCCGGATTGGTCACAGATGGCGCGTCCGTAGACTCCTCTGTATCAAATTGAGCGCTGCGACCTCTCATGGGTGACCGCAAGGATTGCCTTCGGAACACTATGACGACCGGACAGATTGCGTGCTACAAAACCGGACAGATCATTAACTCGCGACACCTTGGCCTCAATGCTAGAGGCGAGCGAACCTTTACAGTATCATGCATTAATTTGTGAACCTCGGTGATGCCATCGGATGTTTGCCTCAACCAAGCTGACGATTAACTATGCTGTTTTTGTATTAATCGCAACTGCAGCAAACATCGGTGCTCAGGATATTGTCATCCGTATCTACAGTGGCGCCTTCGACATCTTTGCCTCCGTTATTGTGGGCACCGGTGTGGGGCTGATCGTCAAGTACATTCTCGACAAGCGTTACATCTTTTGCTTCCGTGCTCGTGGCGTCGCCCACAATACGCAGACATTTGCTCTTTACACCGCCATGGGTCTGGCCACAACCGTGGTTTTCTGGGGTTTTGAGTTTAGCTTCCATCACATCTTCGAGACCAAGGAGATGCGCTACCTGGGCGGCATCGTCGGTTTGGCCTTTGGTTATCTGACGAAGTACCATCTCGACAAGCGCTATGTTTTTTGCACGGAGGCGGTATGAGACCGGTTTCCTCTTGGGGGCGTCTCAGCGCGCATCCTCATCAAGTCATCAATCTGAACGACCCATCCAAGGTCAGTGATCTTGTTTGCAATAGCCACCATCCAGGCGTGGCTCATGGCATGGGGCGTAGCTACGGGGATGTGTGTTTGAATCCAGAAGGTACACTCTGGTTGACGACCGGGCTTGATCATTTCATTGCTTTTGATGACAACAGTGGACGTCTAGTTTGTGAGGCTGGGGTATTGCTGAGGGACATTCAGCGGCTGGTTATTCCGCGTGGCTGGATTCTACCGGTGACGCCCGGTATCCAGATGGTGACTGTGGGAGGAGCCATCGCTAATGATGTTCATGGCAAAAACCATCACGTACTGGGCTCCTTTGGGGATCACGTACAAAACTTCACCCTGATCCGTACCGATGGCGAAGTCATTCATTGCAAACCGGACGAACCACCGGGTTGGTTTGCCGCTACAGTGGGTGGCTTAGGGCTGACCGGAGTGATCGTACAAGCCGAGATTCAGCTGCGTCGAGTGGTTGGTCCGTGGCTGGATACCGAGACAGTTCCTTATGACAACCTAGATGAGTTTTTCCAGCTTGCCGATGATTCCGAGGCAGATTGGGAACACACGGTGTCCTGGATTGACTGCATATCAGCTGGCGGTGGACGGGGATTGTTCATGCGAGGCAAGCCTGCTGATGTAGGACAACGCCCAGAACCAAAGGGTCGCAGTTTAAGCGCGCTCTTTGTACCGCCGGTCTCGTTGGTTAATCAACTTTCTCTGCATCTCTTCAATATAGCCTACTACAACCTCAAAAAGTGGCGGGCTGGTCGAGCAATCGCACATTACGAGCCGTTTTTCTACCCACTAGACAACCTGCCTGAGTGGAACCGGATGTACGGTCCAAAAGGCTTCTTCCAGTATCAAAGCGTGGTGCCTCGCGAGGTTGGTCAGGATGCGGTGCAGGCTATGCTCAAGGAAGTTGCCCGCTCCGGGGAGGCACCTTTCCTCACCGTCCTAAAGACATTCGGCAACCGCCAGCCTGTGGGGATGCTGAGCTTTCCCCGGCCAGGTGTGACTTTGGCGCTGGATTTTCCCAATCATGGTGAACGCATCCACAAACTCTTTGAGCGACTTGATGCTGTCGTGAGTGAAGCAGAGGGCCGCATCTACTTGGCCAAGGATGCACGGAGCCCCCGCAAACTTTTCGAAGAAAGTTATCCGCGCCTGCCTGAATTTCTGAAATACCGAGACCCGGGGATCAGTTCCGGTCTCTCACGCCGTTTGATGGGGAGTTGAATGAACAGCAAGAAAAGAATCGTCATTGTTGGAGCCACCTCGGCGATTGCTGAGCATTGCGCTAGGTTGTGGATACAAAAACAACCGACCGACCTGACATTGGTTGGGCGTGATGCGCGGCGTATTGAGCGAGTTACAGCAGACCTCAGGGTTCGTAGCCCAGAGGTTGAGATTCGGATCGTGCAAGCTGAATTTCTCGACCCCACAGGCATCCAGACCGCCATTGACAGTATTTTTGCGCTGGGCGAGGTGGACATTGTTCTGATCGCGCATGGCTCGTTGTCCGAGCAGGTTGAGAGTCAGGACAACTTGAATGCATGCCGAGATACGCTCGAGATCAATGGCGTCTCACCGGTACTCTATGCAGAGGCGTTTGCCAAAAATATGGCCAAGGTCAACCATGGCACCATTGCACTGATTGGTTCAGTCGCGGGTGACCGGGGGCGTAAATCGAACTACGTCTACGGTGCCGCGAAAGGCTTGGTTACTCGTTATGCACAAGGATTGCAGCACCGTTTTGCCGGTACAGGAGTCAAGGTGGTGCTCATCAAACCAGGCCCGACGGACACTCCCATGACCGCACACCTTAAAAGAAAAGGAATGAAACTCGCATCTGTGGAAGGTGTAGCAAGGCAAATTGTTGATGGCGTAGAGGCTGGGAGTGCAGTTGTTTATGCCCCGGGAAAATTTAGGTTTATCATGTTAATAATCAGTCATTTGCCGTCAATTATTTTTAATAAGATGGATGTTTGACATATGAATATTGATCTTTATGGATCTAGCTTTTTATCTTGAAGTATGCAGATGACAGCATGCTTATAATGATCCGCTCGACGCTGCCCTGGTCCGTTGTGCAAACTTCATGTACCTGAGTCATTTCAACCTTACCGAGACGCCGTTCTCCATTGCGCCGAATCCGCGCTATCTCTATCTGAGCCAGCGTCATCAGGAAGCGTTGGCGCACTTGCTGTATGGCGTGAATGGCGATGGCGGATTCGTCTTGCTGACCGGCGAGATAGGCGCAGGAAAAACCACGGTATGCCGCACGCTGCTCGAACAGATTCCGGAATCCTGTGATGTGGCCTACATCTTCAATCCCAAGCTGTCGGTTGCAGAGTTGCTGTCGACCATCTGCGTTGAATTCGGCATTGCCTGTCCCCCCGATAATTCCAGTATCAAGATCTTCGTCGATTGCATCAATGCCTACCTGCTTGATGCACATGCCAGAGGTCGACATACGGTATTGATCATCGATGAGGCGCAGAATCTTTCCGCCGATGTGCTGGAACAGATGCGCCTGCTCACCAATCTGGAAACCAGCCGGCGCAAGTTGTTGCAGATCATCCTGCTCGGGCAACCGGAACTGACGGCGATGCTGGAACGGCCGGAGCTCCGACAACTCGCACAGCGCATCGTCGCACGCTATCACCTCGGGCCGTTGAGCAAGGCAGAAGTCGCTGCCTATGTGCAGCACCGGCTCGATGTCAGCGGCGCGCAGCGTCCACTTTTCCCAGCGACACTGATGAGTCGCCTGTACCACTTGAGCGGCGGGGTTCCGCGCATCATCAACGTGATTTGCGACCGGGCGTTGCTCGGTACCTACACGCAGGGCAAGGAGAAGGTCGATGCCGCTACCCTCGAACAGGCGGCGCGCGAAGTGCTTCATCGCGTGCCGAAAACGTTGTTTGGCATGCGTCTCCCATTGTTGGCGGGACTTTTGTTTGCAGCCTCGGCCGCTGCCGCCGTGGTGCTGGTGATGGTTCAGCCGATACATTGGCAGGATGTCACGGCGAAGTTGGGGATTCATCCGATGCGACACAGTGCTCACGGGTCGGTGCCAACGGCTGTAGAAAAGGCTGCGCAGGTGAGGTTGTCGGTGCCGCAAATGCACACGCTGAGCTGGCCTGCCAATGAGCCGCGCGAGCAGAGTCAACAGATGGCTTATGCCAATCTGTTCAAGGCATGGGGTGTGGACTATCGCGGTGTCGATCCCTGCCGGCAAGCTGAGAACCTGGGCCTGGGCTGTCGCAGCGGCGTTGGCGGACTGGAATTGCTGCGTCAGTTGAATCGGCCCGTAGTCCTGCCGTTGCGCGATGATCATGGCCGAGAGTTTTATGCCGTGATGCGCGCACTCGATGAAAAAACCGCAAGCTTTGCTGTCGGCGACGAAACCAGAGTGGTCCCACTTGGCGATCTGGCCGCGCATTGGTCCGGATCTTATACAGTGATGATGCGCATGCCTCCGGAGTTGCACGAAAAAATTCGTGTCGGCAAACGCGGCCCGGTGGTGCAGTGGCTGGTTCAGCAGCTCGCCGGGATGCAGGGCCGCGAACCGCCGACGTCATCCGCAGATATCGTGTTTGACGAAGCGCTGGAGCGGCAGGTCAAAAAATTTCAGATTGAACAAGGATTGGTTCCCGATGGCCATCCTGGTGCGCAGACCCTGATGCGTCTGAGCAGCGTGGCCGATCTGACGGGGCCAAAGTTGTGGCCTGTGCCTGGAGCAAAATAGAGATGTCCTTCATTCTTGATGCCCTCCGGAAATCCGATCAGCAGCGGCAGCGCAGCATGACACCGTCGCTGATGATTGCGCCGGCTCCGGTGGAGACCCCCAGGCAGTCGGCCTTTCTATGGTATGGACTGCTGGCCGCTATACTGATTGGTGCAGGAATTCTGCTCGGTATGATGCATCGCTGGCAGGAGGAACCTTCGATTCCTGCTATTTCAGCCAATCCATCGGAGGCCGACAGGCCCATCGTTCCGGGTAGCAATACCTTTACTTCCACGCCTGCTCCGCTTGCCATAGCACCTGCGCCAGCGAACAAATCTGGAAATTCATCGCCATCCTCCCTGACCTTGCGGCAGTCGGCATCAGTATCAGCAACCGACCCGACAAGTCAGCAAGCCACAGTATCCGCATCCAGCACGATGGCAGTGCCCGTAGCGGTTCACAAGGAACTCCCGCACACCACATCTACAGAGGTCGGGCAGGAATCACCAGCAACTTCCGTCATGGATCTGCCGTCTGCGCTTCAGCAGGAAATCCCGAAACTTGTCATTCTGATCCATGCCTATTCAGATACACCAAAATCTCGCTTCATCCTCATCAACGACCGAAAATGGCACGAGGAAGACTATCCAGCAGCCGGTCTCAAGCTGGAGCAAATTACTCCCGATGGCGTGATCTTCAGCTACAAAGGCTATCGCTTCCGTCGCGGGATCAACCCGTAAGACATCGTAGCCCAGCCTGTTTCTGCAACTAAAAATTTGTCTGGGTTTTGCACGCCCTACACAAAGCGCAAAACATCTCTGGAAGGCTTCCGGCAATCGTCACAGGATTCGGTCAGGCAAGGTAAAATCTCGTTTTGGCAACGAAGTGGCCGGCATTTATTCTCCTCGTTGGAGAATTGCGTATCCGCTTCGCCAGTCCCCTCCCACGAACTACAACTGACCGACCACTGATCATGACCTCCGCAACGCTTATCGATGGCAACGCCCTCTCCACGACTGTTCGTGAAAAACTCGCCGAACGCGCTGCGGCGCTCAAGGTACGCGGTGTGACACCCTGTCTGGCGGTAATTCTGGTTGGTGAGGATCCGGCATCGGCGGTGTATGTGCGTAACAAGGTGAATGGTTGCGAGAAGGCGGGCATTCGTTCGCTGAAGGATGTGTATCCGGTGGATGTCGATCCGTCGGTTGTCTTCGCCCGCATCACCGCGCTAAATGCCGATCCGTCGGTGCATGGCATTCTGGTGCAGTTGCCGCTGCCGAAACAGTTCGATAGCGCCGCAGTGCTGGAAGCCATCGCACCTGACAAGGATGTCGACGGATTTCACGCGGAGAATGTCGGGGCTCTGGTGCAGGGTGCGCCGCGCTTCATCCCCTGCACACCCTACGGTGTCATGGAAATGCTCAAGGCTTCGAAGGTGCCGCTAAAGGGTGCCGAGGCGGTTATCGTCGGGCGCAGCAACATCGTCGGAAAACCGATGGCGATGCTGTTGCTCGGTGCCGGTTGTACCGTCACCGTCTGCCATTCACAGACGCATGACCTGAAGTTCCACACTCGCCGCGCCGATATTCTGGTGGCGGCCGTCGGCAAGCCGAAGATGATTACTGGCGACATGATCAAACCGGGAGCCACAGTGATTGATGTCGGCATCAATCGCCTGCCGGCTGAGCAGGGTGGCAAGTTGTGTGGCGATGTCGATTTTGAGTCGGCCAGCAAGGTCGCCAGCCTGATTACCCCGGTGCCGGGTGGTGTCGGGCCGATGACCATTACCATGTTGCTGGCCAACACCATCGAATCTGCGGAACGTTCTTTGAATATCTTGAGACAAGGAAATTGATATGGTCAAAAAACAGTTACCACAGTCACAACAATTACCACTCGTCGGCATCGTCATGGGCTCCGACAGCGATTGGCCGGTGCTGCGTGCCGCCGCCGTGACGTTGAAGAATTTTGCGATTCCCTATGAGGCGAAAGTACTCTCGGCGCATCGTACGCCGGATGCGGCGATTGACTATGCGGCCAGCGCCGAAGAGCGTGGTATCCAGGTACTGATCGGCGCAGCCGGTGGCGCGGCGCATCTGGCCGGCGTGCTGGCTGCCAAGACCCGCCTGCCGGTGCTCGGCGTGCCGATGCCGTCGAAGCATTTGCAGGGACTTGATTCGTTGCTGTCGATGGTGCAGATGCCCGGCGGGATTCCCGTTGCTACCTTCGCCATCGGCGAGGCCGGTGCCACCAATGCGGCGCTGTTCGCTATCGCCATGCTGGCGCTCAGCGATGCCGCACTGGCGAAAAAACTCGATGAATTCCGTCGCCAGCAATGCGAAAAGGTGCTGGCCAAAACGCTGTCTGATCTGCCTTGAGTTCTGCCGGGCAGACAGCTGGAACGCAGGCGGAAATCGACCGTGCACTGGTCCTGCTGCATGCCGGAGAACTGGTCGCTTTCCCGACCGAAACCGTCTACGGCCTCGGTGCCGATGCTGCCAATCCGCAGGCTGTGGCAAAGATTTTTGCTGCCAAAGGGCGTCCGGCCGATCATCCTCTGATTGTCCATCTGGCCAGTGCCGCTGCACTTGACCGCTGGGCACGTGACATTCCCGAAGCGGCACGAAAACTCGCTGCGGCCTTTTGGCCGGGGCCGCTGACCATGATACTCAAACGGCATCATTCTGTGCTCGATGCGGTGACGGGTGGACAGGACAGTATCGGTCTGCGCGTACCCAACCATCCGCTGGCGTTGAGGCTGCTGCGCGCCTTCGCTGCCGGGAATCACGCCGGCATCGCCGCGCCATCGGCGAATCGCTTCGGTCACATCAGTCCGACTTGTGCCGCACATGTGCGCGCCGAACTCGGCGAGCGCGTTCCGCTGGTACTTGACGGCGGATCCTGCGCCGTCGGTATCGAGTCGACGATTGTCGACCTGACTAGCGGCGTCCCGCGCGTACTGCGACCTGGCGCGATTGGCGCCGCAGAGATTGCCAACGTTCTTGGTACGGATCTGCAACTTCCCGCAGGAATATCCGCATCACCAGGCGTCCCTCGCGTCTCTGGTTCGCTGATTGCACACTATGCGCCGCGCACTCCGTTGCGTCTGGTTTCTGCTACCGCACTGCGTATTGCGCTGCTCGCCGAAGAACAGGCAAAACGACATTGTGCGGTGCTGGCACGGACGGTGGCAGCACCTGAAAAAATATCGCAGCGCGTGATCTGGCAGAAGGCCGCGGAAGATGCCGTTGGCTACGCGCACGACCTGTATGCGACCTTGCGCAATCTCGATGCATCGGGCTGTGCGACGATCCTCGTCGAGGCACCGCCGGCAACCGAGGAGTGGCTGGCCGTGGCTGACCGGTTGCAACGGGCAGCCTGCGGTTCTGGAGAAGTCGATGAAACCTGAGCCAGCGCTGAAAAAATTTGTAAGCCACCATTCTCGCGAAAGCGGGGATCCATACTTTCGAACCCAAGCTGGGTCTCTGCTTTTTCAGAGATAACCCGAGGTTTACAAAATTGGATCTCGCCGCAGCACTCCAAACCTACGGTTATCCGCTGGTTTTCCTCGGCACTTTTCTTGAAGGCGAGACGATCCTGCTGCTGGCAGGTTTTGCCGCACATCGCGGCTATCTTGATTTCACCGCAGTGGTACTGATCGCACTGATGGCGAGCTTCCTCGGTGACCAGTTGTATTTCCATCTTGGCCGACACTATGGCGCTGCTCTGTTGCGACGCTGGCCATCACTCAGGCCACGCATCGCACGCTTCACCGATCTGCTGCATCGACATCACACACCGATTATTTTGTCGATCCGCTTCCTGTATGGCCTGCGCATCGCCGGCCCGATCGCGCTGGGGATGACCACAATCGCCTGGCAACGCTATCTGGTGCTGAATTTCATCGGCGCCGTCGTCTGGGCTTTGCTGATTACCGCACTCGGCTACGAGTTTGGTCAGCTGATGCAATTGCTGATCGAGGATTTGTATCGATTTGAACTGTACGGTTTCTTCATACTGCTTGTCCTGAGTATCACGGTCTGGCTGTTCAGTCGGTTTCGTTGAATGCATGAAGGAAACCGCTGAAACCGCAGTCAAACGGTTGCCGCTGAGGCGCACATCCCTTGCCGATTCATCTGTTCTGATTCAAGCAAAGGGATGACGCAGCTCACAAAGGCCGCTTGAGGGTGATGGCACCGCGAATCTGGCCAACGGCGTAGCCCACTGCATTGTCTTGTGGGTAAAGTGCATCGAGTTTTACTTTGACCGCCTGGCTGATCTGCTCCGCATTGCCGTGGCAGCCCAGACACAGGGGCTGGGTCGGCAAGGCCTTGACGTAGCGGAACAGGCGCAGGTCGCCATCGTTCACAATAGCGCTTTTTTCCAGCGTGGCAGCCTGTTCGCCGGCAGCCAGGCGCGTTTCGAATTCCTGCAGCGCGGTGCGCTCCCACTCGTCGGGCACAGCCTTTGGGTTGCGGTTTTTCAGGCTGACGCGGCGGATGTTCCAGCCGGTTTTTTCCGAGGCACTCTTCGCCATCAGCGGCGCTTTTTCGTGGCACACATCAATGGCGCTTTCCGGGCCACCCCGGGCAATTTCTTCTTGGAGCACTGTCAGCAGCTTGGCCGGAACGGCGGTGGCGACATTGCGCGCCTCAACGAGCAAGCGGGCTTCCTGAGTGTCCTTGGGCGGGTCGCTATTATCGGCAACGACTGGCAGTGAAAGCAGCGCGGCAGCAATGGAAACGAGCATGTAGATCGATGTATTTTTCATGGTGATTTGATCTCGATGGCAAATGGGATAAGCAGAAAAAAGAGGGTTGTGGATGACTATGTGGTTATCGAGCAATTACGCCGATCCCTGTACGCCGAGTTTTTTCAGAATGATCGCCAGCAGACAGAACTGCGTAAAGCCGCTCTGGAACAGGTTGGCGCCGACAAACAGCGTTACCCATAGCCAGTTAACATTGACGAACAGTGGGCTAGCCGTCACACCGAGGGCGAGCGAGAGCATGATGACGAAGCCGGCAATAATACGGATGAGTCGATTGGCATTCATGTGATTTTCTCCTGATTGGGTTGAGGGGTTATGCGGCCGCGCATGGCGGAGAAATACAACACTGGAATCACCACCAGCGTCAGCACGGTGGAGACGAGAATGCCGAAGATCAAGCTCAGCGCGAGGCCGTTGAAAATCGGATCGTCGAGAATGAACAAGGCGCCGAGCATGGCGGCAAGACCGGTCAGGGCAATCGGTTTGGCACGGACGATGGCTGATTGAGTCACCGCCTCGGCAAAGTCGATGCCGGCGGCGAGTTGCTGGTTGATGAAGTCAACCAGCAGGATCGAGTTGCGGACGATGATGCCGGCCAGCGCGATCATGCCAATCATCGAGGTCGCAGTGAACTGGCTGCCGGCCAGCGCATGGCCAGGCAGCACACCGATGATGGTCAGTGGAATCGGTGCCATGATGATCAGTGGTGCGAGATAGTTCTTGAACTGAGCGACCACCAGCAGGTAAATCAGGATCAGGCCAACGGCATACGCTGTACCCATGTCGCGGAAGGTCTCGTAGGTGATCTGCCATTCGCCGTCCCACTTCAGGCTGTAGCCGTTGTAGAGATCTTCCGGCTGATGGATGAAGTATTCCGAGAGCGCACCGCCGCCAAGCTCGTCGAGCTTTAGCTGACGCAGCCCGGAGCGGATATCGAACATGCCGTAGAGCGGTGAGTCGAGCTTGCCGCCCATGTCGCCGGTGACATACACGACTGGCAGCAGATCCTTGTGGTAGATCACTTGTTCGCGTGACATGCTGACCGGCTCGACAAGATCGGCGATCGACAACGTCGTGCCCTGTTGTGAGCGCACGCGCAAGCGGAGCAGCGCTTCGATGGAGTTCTGCTGCTCAGGCGGCAAGGTGATGCGCACTGGGATTTCGTACTTTGCTGTGCCATCGTGCAGTGGCGTTACGTTGTCGCTGCCTAGAGCCAGACGCAGTGTTTCAACGATGTCACGCTGTGCGACGCCGAGCTGCGCAGCGCGAACCTGATTGACGCGCAGTACGACCTTTTGCGCCGCAGGATCGCTGCTGCTGTCGTCAACGCCGACAATGTCTGCGGTTTCCTCGAAGATGCGGCGCACCTGCTTCGCCACCGCAATCTGACCTGCGTAATCCGGGCCGTAAATCTCGGCGACGATCGGCGAGAGCACCGGCGGTCCCGGGGGCACTTCGACGACCTTGGCGTTGCCGCCGAACTGCCGGGCAATCGTCGTGATCTGCTCGCGCACCGATGTCGCCACTTCGTGGCTCTGCCGGTGGCGATGTTTCTTATCGGCCAGATTTACCTGGATGTCGCCCATTTCCGAAGCGGCGCGCAGATAGTACTGACGCACCAGTCCGTTGAAGTTGATTGGGCTGGCACTGCCGGCGTAGGCCTGGTAATCACTGACCTCCTCGACTGTTGCCAGATAGGCGCCGATTTCGTGGAGCACGCGCGCGGTATTCTCCAGCGGCGTGCCGACCGGCATGTCGAGCACCACCTGGAATTCGCTCTTGTTGTCGAAGGGCAGCATCTTCAGCACCACCAGCTTGATGCCGGCCAGTGAGACAGAGGCGAGGATTGCCAGGAGGATACCGAGCCACAGCAGGTTGCGTGCACGCTTGCCCTTGTGCACGTCCAGAAAAGGCGCGAGGATGCGCCGGAAGAAACGTTCGAGGCGCGGTGCCGGCTTTGCGCCGGTTTCGCCTGCCGATGCATGTTTACCGTCGAGCAGTTTCAGCGCCAGCCAAGGTGTGATGACAAATGCAATAGCCAACGAAATGAACATGCCCATCGAGGCATTGATCGGGATCGGGCTCATGTATGGCCCCATCAGCCCGGAGACAAAGGCCATCGGAAGCAGTGCGGCAATTACCGTAAAGGTGGCGAGAATGGTTGGTCCGCCAACTTCATCGACAGCGGCCGGGATGACCTGCCAGAGCGGCTTGTGTGGATCGAGCTGCTGGTGTCGGTGAATGTTTTCGACCACAACGATGGCATCGTCGACGAGGATGCCAATGGAAAAAATCAGGGCGAACAGCGAGACGCGGTTCAAGGTGAAGCCCCACACCCAGGAGGCAAACAGCGTTGTTGCAAGGGTTAGTGAGACTGCTGTGCCGACGATCAGCGCCTCACGTTTGCCAAGTGCAAATAACACCAGCAGTACGACGAAGGCGGTGGCGAAGATCAGCTTGCCGATCAGTTTCTGCGCCTTGTCGGTGGCGGTCTCGCCGTAGTTGCGTGTGATGGTGAATTCAACACCTTGCGGGATCAGCGTACCCTTCAGTGAGTTTGCCCGTGCGATTACTGCATTGGCAACATCGGCAGCATTTACGCCGGGTTTTTTGGTAATTGATAGTGTGACTGCCGGTGTCTCACCTTGCGCAGCGATACCCCTGGTGGCAGATGCCGGCCCGCTGCCGAACCAGGCATAATTCGAAGGCTGGTCGGGACCGTCGACGATGCTGGCAACATCTTCCATGAATACTGGCTTGCCATCCTGCACGCCGACCACCAGGCGCTTCACATCGTTCGCCGATTCGAGCCATGTGCCCGTCTGCACCTGGACCTCGCGGTTGTTGCCGACCAGGCTGCCGGCCGGTTGCGAGCTGTTGGCGAGCTGCAAGGCGTTTCTGAGATCTTCCGCAGTAATGCCATGGGCATTCATGCGTTCGTTGTTCATGATCACGCGCAGCACATGGCCGGGGCCACCGATCGTCGCGACTTCGCGTGTGCCGGGAATACGTTTGAACTCATTTTCGGCGGCGCGCGCTACCTGTTGCAGATCGAAGGCCGTCGTCGTCGGAGTATTGCTCCAGAGCGTCAGCGTGACGATCGGCACATCGTCGATACCCTTCGGCTTGACGATGGGTTCGAGCACGCCAAGGTCGGGCGCCAGCCAGTCGCGCTGCGAATGGATGGTGTCGTAGAGAAGTACCAGCGCACGCGTCGGGTCCTCGCCGACGAGATATTGCACGGTGATGATTGCCATCCCCGGACGCGATACCGAATACACATGGTCGATACCGGAAATCCGCGATAGCACCTGCTCGGCCGGCTTCGCGACCAACGCCTCAACATCCTTCGCCGAAGCGCCGGGAAAGGGCACGAAGACGTTCGCCATGGTCACATTGATCTGCGGCTCTTCTTCGCGCGGCGTGATCAGCGTGGCGAACACGCCGAGCAGCAAGGCGATCAACGCGATCAGCGGTGTCAGCGAATGGCGCTGGAAGAATGCGGCAATGTTTCCGGAGATACCCATGGTTTTAGGGATTATGGATTTGGTTTATCCGAGTTTGTATTTTCTAAAGTGCATCATCGCTGTTCAATGCCGTACAGATAACCCGGCCTTGACCGGTTCCAGCGCCACTCGCTCGCCGGCAGATAATCCGGCGAGCACTTCCAGCATGCCGCCGGCCACAGCTTCGCCGATGCGCACCTGGCGCAGGCTTGGCGGAGCATTTTCGTTCTTTGCATCGATGACATAGGCACCGGTTAGTTCGCCTCGGCGCAGGATCGCGCTGGCTGGCACAACCAGTTTCTTTCCCTTGCCGATGACAAAGTGAGCGCGCACAAATGTGCCGGGAAGCACAGTGTCGGCGACAGCAGGCAGGTAGGCGCGGACGCGCACATCGTGTGTGACTGCGTCGGCCGTCGGCAGCATTTCGACGCGCGTTGCATCGAGCCACTGGCCGGTTTCTGGAAATTCGATACGTGCGCGCAATGCCTGACGCACCTCGCCCTGCCGTGCCTGCGGAATGTTCGCTACAACACGCAGATCCTGCGGATCGAAGATGCTCAACAGTACTTTGCCTGGCAGCGCCATATCCCCGACTTCGACAAGGCGTCGGGCAACGACGCCAGCAAACGGTGCGGTGATATTCGCATGGCTGTCGGCAACTCCCGCCTGACCGGCGCTTGCGGCGGCGGTCTTGTAATCAGCCTCAGCCTTGTCGAGTGCGGCCTGGCTGACGAATTTTTGTGCGAACAGGTTGCGCGTGCGTGCGAGCTGCGCCTGTGCCTGCGCCAGTTGCGCTTGTGCGCTGGCCAAACCCTGTTGTGCTTCGCGAGCATCGAGACGCATCAACACTTCGCCGGACTTGAAGCGGGCACCGCTATCGAAGCGTGCCTCGACAATGCGTCCTGTTGTCTGTGCAGCGATGGTTACTTGTTTGACGGATTCAACAATCGCTTCGGCTGGATACGACAAGTCGACTTCGCGCAATTCGACCAGTGCGCTCGCCATTACAGGCGCGGCTTGTGTTGGCAATGTCAACCCGGTGAGCAGCATCGCGAGTGGCAGGAATATGGGCATTCGGAGAGTATTCATAGCATTAGTGTATGCTAATATATAGAAAATGCAAGCATCCCCTTTGGCCATGCCTTGGGTCGCTATTCAAAATGCTTTGCACCACAACGGTAATGACATTAAGATATGCTGAATGTTTTACATGTTGTGACTCTGAATGGTGCCGTATTTGAAAAACGAGGTAAATCTTGACAATGCCGGCCTTGGCCGTGCTCTGTTGGTTTCGCTGGCACTGCATGCGCTGGTGTTGTGGCAGGTGCTGGTAAACGTTGACGGCTGGCAGGCGCAGTCTCCGCAGGCAAGCGAAGGGAATGTCATGAATGCTCGTTTGCACGGAAGCGCCGTGTCGCAACCGGCCGTATCTACGCCGCTGCTGCCTGTGTCGGTACAAGCCGGATCGCCGCACCCCGTAAAAAGAAGTCGGATGAATGTGCCGCATGATGTCCGACCCCCCGCAGGTAATATTGTGCCTCCCCCGCCTCTCGCGTTGGCATCAGCGGCGAATACCTTGACGGTGGCGACTACGTCAATGGTCAGCGATGGGATCGATGGCGAGGGTTTGCGCCGGTATCGTGTCGGTCTGGCTGCAGCAGCGCGGCAATTCAGAAGTTATCCAGCGCAGGCAAAAGGCTGGCAGGGTAGTGTTGAAATTCGCCTGACGATTGCTGCCGACGGCAGTGCATTACCTTTACAGCTGCTGCACGGCAGTGGCGCCGAACTGCTCGATACGGCGGCGCTTGACATGATCAGCGGCGCTGCGCGGAGCACCGATTTGCCCGGCGTTTTACGCGGAAAGACCTTTAGCATGGATATGTTGCTCGAGTTCTTGCCCGAGGAAGATTCCGTTCGATAGCCATTCGCCGAAAGTCGGCGCATCTGGCCTCATTCAGGGCGGCGGTAGCTCGGCTGTGTGGAAACCGAAGTGGCCGCTTTTGCGGTCGGTATAGAAGTGACGCAAGGTCATGGCGATGGTGCGGAAGGCAATCTCGTTCCAGGGAATTTCGTGTTCGGCGAACAGTGCGACTTCCAGTGTTTCGACGCCTGCCGCGAAATTCTGGTCGAGCAGGCGAGCATGATAGATTGCGTGCACCTGACTGATATGCGGCACGCTGATTAGCGTAAACAAGTCGCCGAGTTCGATTTGTGCGCAGGCTTCCTCAAGCGTTTCACGCATTGCCGCTTCGGGCATCGTTTCGTGCTTTTCCATGAAGCCGGCGGGTAGCGTCCACATGCCATGGCGGGGCTCGATGGCACGCCGGCACAGCAACACCCTGTCTTCCCAGACAGGCAGGCTACCAACAACCAGTTTCGGATTCTGGTAGTGGATGATGCCGCAGGCGTCACAGATGGCCCGAATCAACGCATCGCCATCGGGAATTCGCTGGCTGGTCGGTGCGCCGCAAACGCTGCAATAATTGATGACAGGATCCATGGTGGTTCAGGTATTTTAGCGTAGCCAGCCCGGCTTTACCCCGTTGGCGCGCTAGGCAAGCTTGTGCAAAGTAGAACAAAACAGGAAATGGCAACAGTGCAAAACCCCTTAGCCAGAAAAAATAAAGATCTATTTATCAGATAAATATTTAATATTTGTAAGAATAAACCTTACAAAGATTGCGGAAGTCATTCTTACATCAAAAGCCGCATTGCGCCGATATTCTCGCTTGACAAGACCCCGCATAATGCAGTCGTCTTCAGATCTTCCGATTTGGGATTGCCGAGGAGCAGAGCGCAATGATGAATATGGCTGATACCTGTAATGACATAAAGGAAGTCAATCTTGCCTATCTGATGCTGGCACAGAATATGGTTCGCGTGGACCGCGAGGGGGCAATCTTCCGTCTTGGCATCAGTGAAGAAATCGCCGATATCCTGAATCGCCTGACTCCCGGACAAGTCCTGAAAATGGCGAGCTCCGACATGCTGCTGTGCAGTTTCCGCTTCAACGACACATTATTGTTGAACCTGCTGGCCAACCATGATCGCGATCGTGGCATCGGTCATGTACATGCAGCAATTATTGCCGCTGGCAAGCCGGTCGAAACCATCGCATGACGAATGTGAATGCATCCCGCACTGCATTGACCGGTGGGGTTCCCCGTGCGCAATAAATCTGTTATCTCGGAGGCGAGGGATATTCGTCTTGCCGTCGATCTGATCGAACTCGGCGCACGCCTGCAACTACTTGAGGCTGAAACCAAGCTCAGCCGCGAGCGCCTTATCAAGCTCTACAAGGAGGTTCGCGGTGAGTCGCCGCCGAAAGGCCTGCTGCCGTTTTCAACCGACTGGTTCATGACTTGGCAGCCGAATGTTCATGCCTCGCTATTCATGGCCTATCACCGTTTCTTTTTCGAGCATACGCAATTACGCGACCTTGCACTGATCATCAAGGCTTACCGGATGTATCTCGAACAAATACAACGTAATGACATGCCCACTGTCCTGTCGTTGACGCGTGCTTGGACCATGGTGCGCTTCTTCGATGCCAACATGCTGTCGCTGGCTACCTGCAAGAGTTGTAGTGGCCAGTTTGTCGCATATGCCTTCGATCCCACCAAGGCCTATGTCTGCGGTCTGTGCAATGTTCCAGCCCGCGCCGGCAAAACCCGTCGTTCCGCAGAAGCGGCTGCGGCTGTCGCTGCGGCTGCCTGAATCTAGCCGCTTCGTTCGTAAACCCATTGTAGCAATGCATCCTGTGCATCCTGCGCTGCGGCGGCATTGGGGTGATTGACAATGAAGACTACGGTTTGCCAGTTGCCGTTGTGGTCAAGGACATAGCCGGCGATTGCCTTGACGCCTTCGAGTGAGCCGGTCTTGATGTGGGCCTGGCCGGCCAGGCCGTTTTGCCTCAGGCGTTTTTTCATGGTGCCGTCGACGCCGGCGAGCGGCAGCGAGGCGATGAACTCCGGCATCAACGGACTCTTCCAGGCAGATACCAGCAAGCGGGCCAGACTTGCGGCGGCAATCCTTTCGTGGCGCGATAGTCCGGAGCCATTTTCCAGTTGCAGTTCCGGAAAGTGCATATCTTTTTGCGCCAGCCAGGTGCGCAGCACCGCTTCGGCATCGGCAGTGCGTGCAGGTCGGCTGCCCTTCGCGGCGGCCAGGGTGAGAAATAGCTGGCGCGCCATTACGTTGTTGCTGTATTTATTGGTGTCGTGCACTACTTCGGCTAGCGTCGGCGATTCGATGCTCGCCAGCAGCCGTGCCTCGATGGGTGCGGGCGCTTCGCGCAGAGCGCCGTTGATCGTGCCGCCGAGTTCCTGCCAGAGTTGTCGAAATACACCATCAACATATTTTGGGTGCGTCAGAACACCAAGATTCCAGATGTTTCTGCCGCAGACTGTTGGATAATTGCCGCTGAGGATCAGACGATCGCCATGCTGGCTGAGGTCGGCACGCAACGATTCCTTCCAGTTGCCGCAGTCACCACCGGTCGGCTTGATCAGGTTGATGATGTCAAGATTGGTTGGTTGTGGTTCAATCAGCGAATCGAGCGTATTTTTTACGGTATCGCCAATCAGTCGAATGCGCAGGGTTTTGAAATTCAGCAGCAGCGCATCCGGGCCGACGTTGTAGGGGCGCAGGGGCTGATCGTCAATAATTTTGTCATTTTCGGCATTGGCTGCGGCAATCTCGAACAGGCTTCGATCAAGCACCAGATCGCCGCGAATCTCGCGCACCCCAAGTTCGCGCACTTGCCTGAGCAGCAGCCAGAATTGTTCAAAGGTCAGTTTTGGATCGCCGCTGCCCTTGAGCACTAGATCTCCGTCGAGTACGCCGTTCTTCAGCGCACCATTGATCCAGACTTCGGTAGTCCAAGTATAGGATGGGCCAAGCAGATCGAGTGCTGCATAGGTCGTTAGAAGCTTCATCAGGGATGCCGGATTCATCGGCCGATCGGCATTGATGGCGACGTACGGGGTTGTTCCTGTGGTGTTTTGCACCACCACCGCGATTGCAGATTCCGGGATTTTCGCGTTCTTGAGCGCCTGGGTCACCGTTGCAGGCAGGTATCCCGCCGGTTGCGCGAAGGTGGGTGTCGCGGTCCATAAACACAGCGCAACGATGGAAAGTGGTTGCACGAGACAGCGAAGCGATCGCATGTACAAAAGAGAGTCCTCCGTCGGGCTCCCGATTTTACGCGCATTCCTCCGTGACCAACTGTGGGAGCAGGTGAGAGCGGACAATGCTGTGAGTGTCAATGCTGTGAGTATGCGTGGCGTGAGGTTCATGGCACAATGATCAAGGAGAGATGCGAGTCAGGTTTTGCGCCATAAAACTTATGTGGGCAGACTCTTTTGGCCGCATGAAGGCTTTTTATCTTCATTTGAGCGAATGTGTGGAAGCATCATATTTCAGAGGGATGTGTTTATGCTGAAGGTATTTTGGGAGCTCCTGACTTTTCTGCTTGCGAGAAAGAAATACTGGCTTTTGCCGATCATGCTGGTTCTGGCGCTACTGGGTGGATTGGTCGTGTTGGGTAAGGGTTCGGCGGTTGCGCCGTTTATCTACACTATCTTTTGAAGCCTGAATAACGAGACATGCAGATTCTGGGAATATCAGCCTTTTATCACGACAGTGCTGCGTGCCTGCTGGAGGATGGCAGGATTGTCGCTGCGGCCCAGGAAGAGCGTTTTACCCGCAAGAAACATGATGCCGGGTTTCCACAAAATGCCATCCAGTATTGCCTTGATGCGGGCGCGACGCGACTTGACCAGATTGATCATGTTGTGTTCTATGAAAAACCCTTTCTGAAATTTGAGCGACTGCTGGAAACCTACGTTGCCTTCGCCCCGCATGGTTTTCAATCTTTCCTGATGGCGATGCCGCTTTGGCTCAAGGAGAAGCTCTTTCAAAAGATATGCCTGAGGGACGAGTTGAAAAAGCTGGGCGCGGATCCTGCCATTGAGTCGCGCCTGCTGTTTGCCGAACATCATCAAAGCCACGCAGCTTCTGCCTTTTTTGCTTCGCCCTTCGAGGATGCGATTGTCCTGACGATGGATGGTGTCGGGGAATGGACAACGACCTCGGCGGCGATTGGGCGTGAGAACTGTCTCGAGATAACCAAGGAAATCCATTTCCCGCACTCACTGGGTCTTTTGTACGCAGCATTTACCTACTACCTCGGCTTCAAGGTCAATTCGGGCGAATACAAGATCATGGGGCTCGCCCCGTATGGTGAGGCAAGGTATTCCGGCGCAATACTGGGCAACCTGCTCGACTTGAAGGCCGATGGCACTTTTCGGCTGGATATGCAGTACTTTGACTATTGCACTGGCCTCAGGATGGCCAGCAAGAAATTCAATGAGCTCTTTGGCGGCCCGCCACGCAAGCCGGAAGAGGCTTTGGTGCAAAGACACATGGATATCGCCGCATCGGTTCAGCAGGTTACGGAGGAAATCGTATTGAGATTGACGCGATCTCTTTCCAATGAAACGGGTAGCAGGAATCTTTGCCTTGCAGGCGGTGTCGCACTCAACTGCGTTGCCAATGGCAAGATATTGCGCGATGGAAGGTTTAAGCAGATTTATATTCAACCTGCTGCCGGAGATGCCGGAGGGGCCGTTGGTGCAGCCTTTGCGGCGTATCACTCGCATCTCGGCATGCCGCGCGGCGCAAAGGGTACGGATGCGATGGCGGGTTGTTTTCTTGGTCCGGACTATGGAAATGACGAGATTGAACAGCAACTGCTTGCTGCCGGTGCCCGATTCGAAAAACTGGATGATGCTGTACTGATGTCGACGACTGTCGATGCCTTGGTGGCAGGCAAGGCGGTCGGCTGGTTCCAGGGGCGCATGGAATTCGGTCCACGCGCCCTCGGCGCGCGTTCGATACTCGCGGATCCCCGCAGTCCATCAATGCAACATACCCTGAATATGCGGGTCAAGTACCGGGAGAGCTTTCGACCTTTTGCTTCGGCAGTGTTGCGGGAGGATGTTGCGGACTGGTTTGAAATAGATTGTGATAGTCCTTACATGCTTTTTACTGCCGATGTGGTGAAAAATAGGCGAAGGCAAGTGACGAAAGAAGAGCAAGCGTTGTTCGGGGTAGAGAAACTTAATGTGTCGCGATCGGAAATACCCGCCGTGACGCATGTCGATTATTCATCGAGAATTCAGACGGTCGATCGTAAAACGAATCTAAGGCTTCACAGGCTTTTGTCCAACTTCAAGGAGCGCACGAATTGCCCCGTTCTCGTGAATACGAGTTTCAATGTGCGCGGCGAACCGATCGTCTGCAGTCCAAAGGATGCTTTTCTCTGTTTTATGGGGACAGAGATTGAATTGCTCGTGATCGGGAATTTTGTCCTTTACAAGGAAAGGCAGGATCAGCGGCTGAAGATGAACTACAGTGCGGCATTTGAGCCAGACTAGCAGCCTGCCGAATGTTATTTGACGAAAATATCGTATGTCCGATTACAGGTGAGCCACTGGATATCCAGAATGATGGCTGGCTGGCTTCGCCATCCGACAGACGGTATGCGGTCATCGATGGAATTCCGGCGATATTTGTCGAAGGGGAGGGTTCCTCTCCAGATGGACCGGCGGAGTCATCCGGTAGGGCCGCGAGCGTTACACAGGCTGTACAGGATTTTTACAAAGTGGCGCCGTTTCCGAATTACAACAGCTTCGATAGTATTGCGTCGTTCGTCAAACAGGCCGATGCCGGGGTTTTTGCGCGATTGCTGCGACAACAGATTCTTCCCAATTCGAATGTGCTTGAAATTGGCTGTGGTACGGCGCAGTTGAGCAATTATCTGGCGGCAA
>DAOLZE010000011.1:0-22579 GCA_035426125.1 Rhodocyclaceae bacterium | reverse complement strand
AGGGCAGCAAGGCTGCGTCACAGACCCGCGACCACACTCCGCCGCGCGCGCGGCTGCGCATCGCCCACCACACCAGCGCGAACAGCACCGGCAGTACCAGGAACCAGGCCGGCCGCAGGAAATGGAAATCGCCGCTCATGCCGTTGCGCCCCGCGCGCGTCGCGGCATCAAGGCCAGCACGCTCATGAACAACAGCAGTGCGCCGGCCAGCGGCGCAGCAACACAGGGGCCGACGATGATTGCTGACAGCGCGCCCATCAGAATTACGCCGTGCAGGCTGCCGCCTTGCTGGCGATTGGCCTCGTCTGACAGCTTGCTTTGCAGGAAGTTCGGCAACTGGAGCTCGTAGAAGCCGAACATCGACAGCGCCAGCACGATAAAGACGAGTGCGAAACCGCCGAGCACCCATGCGTTCTGCATTGCACTGGAAAGCAGCGTACCCGACAGACCCGCAGCAACACCGAATATTGCATAGGTCAATGCCATGCCAAATACATAGGTCATGGACAGTACGAAGGCGCGCGATTTGCTGATGTCATGGCCGTGGCCGACGATGATGCCGGAGATGATCGGCACCATCGGGAACATGCATGGCGTAAATGCCAGCGCCAGGCCGGAGCCGAAAAAGAACAGCAGGATGGTCCACAGGCTGGCATTTTTCAGGAGGCGTGCGATGCGCGAGGTTTCGTCGCCGGCGGCAGGAGCTGTCCTGGCAGAGTCGATCGTATTGGCAGTATTGTCGGCGTCCGGCACCAGGCTCATCTGCGGCACCGGAAGTTGTGCGCTCTGCGCCAGCGGCGTCAATGACACCAGCGCCTGCTGCGACAGTGGTGGATAGCAGACACCCATGTCGGCGCAACCCTGCGAGCGAACTTTCAGAGTGAGCGCGGATGCTCCGCTGGTTTGAATGATGGGGAGCAGAATACTCACTTCATTGTGGTAGACCTCGAGTTTGCCGAAATTTTCGTCATCCTTGATCGTCCCCGCCGGAAATTGTGGTGCGCCAAGTTTGACCGTTGCGGGTTCGACATCGAAGCTGATCTTGTTTCGGTACATGTAATAGCCGTCGGCGATTTGCCAGTGCGCTTCGATGGTTGTGGCGTCGACGGTGCGGGCGGAGAACTTAAAAGCCTGCGCCGGATCAAGGGGTTCCTTGCCCGCCATGGACAGACCGGTGAAGAGCAAGAGCAGCAGGGGCAGGAGCAATCGAAATCTATTCAGCATGGTGACGTGTGTGCAGCGGTGGGCATGTCAGAGGTGTCGGATAAAGTTTCTGCGGCAACCCAGCCAAGGTATTCCGGCAAGCCGCAGTCGATTGGGACTGCGATGATCTCGGGAAGTTCATAAGGGTGCTGCGCACGAATGCAGGCTTCAAGCGCGGTATAGACATTCGCGGTGGTCTTGATGAGCAGTGGGATTTCTGTTGCCTGTTCAACCTTTCCCTGCCAGCGATATACCGACTGGCAAGGCGCCAGAATATTCACACAGGCCGCCAGATGCCGTTCGATCAGCAGGGCGGCAAGTTTCTGCGCGCTGACGGCGTCGGGTAGTGAGGTCAGCACGATGAGAATCTCCGATGGGTGAGGCGAGGCGATCATGGTGCAATTCTACCGCGTAAAATACGCCCCGATCCGTCTCGATCCCGTGTGCCCCGGGCGGATTGTGCCGTATCATCCGGCATTTGCAGCAAGCACTGGTTTCCGAATCTTCAGTTCAATGAAGATCGATCACAGTAGCGGATCTGCATACATAACCTGTCCATAGCGAATTGAGCATGCTCCCGCTCCGGCGCATCTTTGCGAGTCAACTCGGCCAGAATATCCTTGCCAACTACCTGGCGGTAGTGTGGATGGGTGCGCTGAGTCTGGCACTTATTCCCCTCTATCTCAAACGCCTCGGTGCAGAGCAGTGGGGTGTGGTGGCGATCTGCATGGCAATCCAGGGTTTTCTGAGTTTGCTGGATGCCGGCCTTGCCCAGATCATGCCGCGCGATATCGCACGCGTGGCCGGAGACCGGGCTGCCGAGGCGCGGGTTTTTCGGGTTTTTGCGCATGCTTATCTTGGCCTGGGGCTCGCTGGTTTTGTGCTTGGACAGGCTGGCGTGTCCTGGCTGGTTGCGCATTGGTTCAACCAAGGCCAGGGTCTCGGACATGGTGCCGAGTTGGCGTTGCGGCTGGTGCTGGTGCAGTTTTTGTTCCAGTTTGCGAACAATGCGAATACAGGTTACTGGAACGGTTTACAGGCACAGAAGCTTGCCAATTTTCGCCAATGCGCATTTGCCACTGTCAAACATGCGGGCGCACTGTGTTTGGTGTACATGTGGCGCGCGGATGCGCTGGCCTATCTCGCGCCTTTCGCACTGGTTTCCGTGCTGGAATGGGCGATAAACCGCCGTACGGTGCGAAATGGGCTGGGACTGGGAAAACTGGTCGGTGGAGAAGTCTCTGTTGCCGATTTCCGGGCACTGGGCCGCGAGGCGGGGGCGCTGGCACTGGGCGTGTTGATCGGAATGCTGGTTTCGCAGATCGACCGCATTGTGCTGTCACGATCGGTAGATATTGCTGCCTATGGGCGCTATGTGGTTGTCGCCACCCTGGGTCTGGCTTTCATGCAATTGCAGTATCCGCTGATGCGTGCCTTTTTCCCGCGTATCGCGCGCGCCGATGCTGGTGGCGACGGTTATTCCATGTGGCAACTCGGCGGCGGCGTGTTTGTGCTGTGCGTGCTACCCTGCGCCCTCGTTGCAGCGGTAGCGCCATGGCTGCTGAATGCATGGACCGGCGATTCGCAGATTGCCGCTGAAGGTAGCCTGCCGCTGCGTCTGATTCTCGGCGCGGTGGCGGTGAATGCCATGTATCAACTGATTTACCAGCGCATCCTTTCACGGGGGCATTGGCGTTTGGTGGTGCTGATAAATTTGGCGATGTTGGCAGTGGTCACGCCAGTGGCGCTTGTTGCCGCGCCGACGTATGGAATTGCCGCAGGCGGGATGGCATGGGCGGCCGGCGCTCTGGTGCAACTCGGGCTTGGCTTGATTTGGTGGTTCAGAACTCCTGCGGCTAGGTCCAACACATGAAAATCCTTTGTGCATTCGGAAAATTTGCGTATGGAAATGCATTACGCGGCGAGTCCTACGAATATGTGAATTTTCTTGCCGCCTTGCGGAGTCTGGGACATGAAGTTGCCTTCTTTGATACGCTTGACCGGAGTGAGTACGCAAATTTTGCCGAGCTCAACAGAGCCTTTCTCAAGATCGCCGCGCTTGAAAAGCCGGATGTTATCTTCTGTGTTCCAGTGCACTACGAGATATGGGTCGAAACTCTGGCTCTGGCCAAACGGGCGACGGGTGCCTGTCTGATTGCCTGGGCAACGGACGATTCCTGGAAATATGAAGAATCCTCCCGCTTTCTTGCAGCAAGCTTCGATATCTTTGCCACGACGTATCGTTCCGCATTAAACAAGGCTACACATGACGGCCTTGCAAATTTCATTCTGACGCAGTGGGCTGCACCGGGCAGCATGCTACTGCCACCGAAACCTGCGAGCGCTTGTCGTTATCCGGTCAGCTTCATCGGCGCTGCCTATGGAAATCGCCGAAAGTGGGTAGACGGTTTGCGCCAGCGGGGAATCGAAGTCAGTTGCTTCGGGCATGGCTGGGCAGCCGGGACGGTGCCGGCTGCGGACATTCCACGCATCATCAACGATTCGGTACTCAGCCTCAATTTTGGGGATTCCGATCTTGTGTTGCAGGGGTGGCGTATCGTGCGCAGCCGACAGATCAAGGCCCGTGTGTTCGAGGTTCCCGCCGCTGGCGGGTGTTTGTTGACCGAACCTGCCGAAGGACTCGAGGAGTATTTTGTCGCGGGAGAGGAAATCGAAACCTTTGTCGGCCTGGATGCGCTTGCAGCAAAAATCAGGCGGCTGCATGAAGCGCCGGAAATTCGTGATCGAATTGCTCTTGCCGGATATCGACGAACATCCATGCAACACACCTACGAGATTCGCCTGCGCCAGTTGCTGGATAGCGCCGTAGTTGGCAAGCCGGATAAAATTGACTGGACAGCCTTCGAGGCACTGGTTGCTGCGCATTGCACAGGCGTGGCATTAAAAATATTGAGAGCGCTGATGGTATTGCCCTGCCAATTGTTTTTTGGAAAACAGCGTGGCCGGCGTGCGGCACGACGTCTTTTCTTCGAGTTGAGCTGGCGCATTGTCGGGCATCGCACCTATGGCGCGGCCGGTTTGCCAGGGCGGCTGTTTTTTGAAGAAAGCTGAGACATGAGATGTCTCCGATGATGCCGGATGATCTCCGGAAAGTCGCACCGATTTCAGTGGTGATCCCCTGTTATCGATGCGGCGCCACCATTGACAGGGCGGTTGCCTCTGTTCTTGCACAATCATTGCCTGTTGCCGAGATCATTCTCGTCGATGACGCGAGTGGAGACGATACGCTGGAGATATTGACAGGCATTCGCGAGCGTTGTGGGAGCGAACTGATTCGCATTGTCGAGGCCAGCACAAATTGCGGCCCTGGTGAGGCCCGCAATCTTGGCTGGGCAGAAGCTTTGCAGCCATGGATCGCATTTCTGGATGCCGACGATGCATGGCATCCAGAAAAAGTCGAGATTCAGTATCGATGGTTATTGGACCATCCGGATGCAGTTCTGTGCGCACACCAGACGATTGTTGCCCAATCCACTGAATGGCCGCTACCCGCAAAAATCACCGCCAGGCCGATTGATCCCGCACGGCTACCGTATTCAAATATCATTCCAACACGATCGGTAATCGTGCGAAGGGATGTTCCGTGCAGATTCTATCCGGGCAAGCGATATGCGGAAGATTTTGCGCTCTGGCTGAAGATCATCCTGTCAAACCATCCGGCGTACAAGCTCGATGTGCCGCTGGCATGCTCGTTTCGTCCGGAATTCAGTGGCGCCGGATTAAGTGCCAGATTATGGCTGGTGGAAAAGGGTGAGATGGATACTCTGCGTACAATCCACGCAGAGGGATTGATGGGAATCTCTACGTATCTATTGGCGCTCTCCTGGTCTTTGCTAAAATTTGCCAGAAGGGTTCTTCTTCGAAGAATGTTTTGTATGAATCGTGACGTCAACCGGAAGCGTCCTCAATAAATCAAACGATGGCAATCCCGCAGAGAATCTGTTTCGTCGTGACCAGCCCGTTCACGATCCGGGTATTCATGCTCAGGCATCTGGAGGCGCTGGCTGCCAGATACGATGTCACCATAATTTTCAATCCAGCCGAATCGCCGGGTATTCCACTGCATTTCGACAGCAGAATCCACCTTGTCGAACTGGACATTAACCGCAGAATTTCGTTATGGAATGATTTGGGGGGATTCATCTCCCTGCTGCGAATATTCCGGCGCGAGCGCTTTTTCGTCGTCCATACCATCACCCCGAAAGCCGGATTGCTTGGGCAGATCGCTGCGTGGATGGGGCGCGTTCCATTCCGGGTACACACCTTCACCGGACAGGTCTGGGTAACCCGGCAGGGGATCTTCAGATTTATTTTGAAAATGGTCGACAAGCTGTACGCAGCCTGCGCAACGCATGTGCTTGTCGATAGTCCGTCACAACGCGATTTTCTCGTCGAGCAGGGAATCCTGCCGGATGGGCGTGGATTGGTTCTCGGCGGTGGATCGATCTCGGGAGTCGATGTCGAGAGATTTACTCCTGACGCATTATCCCGGCAGAAAATTCGCGGGCAATTGGGGATCCCCGAAGATGCCGTATTGTTTCTCTACGTTGGACGGCTCAAGCGCGACAAGGGGCTACTGGATATTGCCGAGGCCTTTTCTCAACATGCGCAGCACCACCCGGATTCCTGGTGGTTGATCGTCGGACCAGATGAGGAAATGCTTGCTCCGGCAATCATGGACTGCTGTGCCCGCGTATCCGACCGTCTGCGAATTCTCGGCTATACCGATACCCCGGAGTGTTACATGGCGGCCGCAGATGTGCTCTGCTTGCCCAGTTATCGCGAGGGTTTCGGTTCCGTCATTCTTGAAGCGGCCGCCTGCGGAATCCCATCGATTGCTTCGCGGATATTTGGCATTACCGATGCCATCGTCGGCGGTGAGACCGGGCTTTTGCACAAGGTGGGAGATGTCCAGGAAATAACCCAACTTCTGGATGAACTTGCCGACGACCGATTACTCAGGGAACGAATGGGCTCGTCGGCAAGACTCCGGGTTGTGCGGGATTTTTCCGCAGAAGCTGTGACGAATGCCCTGTTGTCTTTCTATGAAAAATTTTCCATTCCGGCGGGTATTGTCAGGCCTTCGAAATACCTGCAGCAATACCCCGAGCGGCGCCGGCCGGGGAATGAAACCAGAATGGTTACCGCCGTCATCGTCAACTACAACAGCGGAGATCTTCTGGCAGTGTGCGTCGCCTCTCTGCTTGCCTCGACGGAGCGGGTGAGGGTCGTGGTATCGGACAATGGGTCGAGCGATGACAGTCTGGTACGTCTGTCGGCATTGTGCGGTGACGACGAGAGGCTCATTATCGTTCGAAATGGCGCCAACCTTGGATTTTCCCTCGGTTGCAACATTGGCTTGTCCCATGCCGTCGGCGATTATGTGCTGTTCATTAACCCGGATTGCGTGGTGCCGGTGGCGGCGATCGGGCAGATGCGTGCACTTATGGATGCCCATCCAGAAGCCGGCATGGCCGGTTGCATGGTGCGTAATCCAGACGGTTCCGAGCAGGCGGGTTGTCGGCGATATGTGCCGACTCCGCAGCGTTCAATGGCCAGGGTGCTGCGCCTGAACCGGCTCTTTCCTGGAAAGCAGATATTCGAGACCTTTAACATGAAAGGCACGCCATTGCCGGCTCGCGCAGAAAGTATCGAAGCGATCTCCGGTGCTTTCATGTTTGTGCGGCATTCAGTTCTGGATCGGGTCGGGTCGTTCGATGAGCGTTATTTCCTGCATTGTGAAGATCTCGATTTGTGCATACGTTTTACGCGCGCCGGACATACCATTCTGTTCGATCCAAATATTGAAATCACTCATCTCAAGGGTGGGAGCCGCGCCTTACCATTCTTTGTAGAGTGGCACAAACACAAGGGAATGGTGCGCTTTTACCGCCTGCATTTCCGTGACCGCTATCCGTGGCTACTGATGCTTCTGGTCGTTTTAGCCGTTGCCCTGCGATTTGTTCTGATGACGCCATGGCTGCTGTTCCAGCGCGGTCGCGTAGATATTCTCGATCCACGGATTATCGGAAATCGCTACGGTGGACTCTGGCGCAACAACGAATCGCCAACCGCACGACGAACTGTCATCGTTAGCGGTGCGACCAGCGAGATCGGTCATTTTTTGCTGCCACGGCTTGTTGAATCAGGGTATCGCGTGATCGCCCTGAGCCGCAATGTTGCACCGGACTGGAAGAACGAAGTTTCCGATGAAATTTTCTGGCTCAGGGCTGATATCAGCGACACTTCCTCACTTGCCGTACTGCCTTCCGCATCTTTTCTGATACATCTGGCGCCGCTGATAATTCTGCCGGAGCAGATTGCCGCATTCTCCGCAATCGGTGTGAAACGCGTCATCGCCATCAGTTCGTCGAGCAAATTGAGCAAGGCAGAATCGCCGGTTGCCGCCGAGCGTGCCTATGCCACTCGCCTGGCATTCGCCGAGCGATCGCTCGGCGAATATTGTGCGGAGAGCGACATGGCGTGGACGGTTTTCCGGCCGACGATGATTTATGGCCGTGGCATGGATCGGAACATTACCTTGATTCGCCGCTGGATCAAGGTAATGCGGGTTTGCCCTTTGCTGGGCGATGGGAGTGGCCTGCGCTGTCCGGTTCATGCAGAAGATCTTGCTGCAGCATGTATGGCTGTTCTGAAAAACCCGCATACCTTCAATAAATTCTACGAACTGAGCGGTGGAGAAATCCTGACTTATCGAACAATGGTGAAGCGGATTTTCGACAGTGTGCACATGAAGCCGCGCTTCATCAGGATTTCCCCTACGTTCTTCAAGACGGCATTGCAACTGATTGCGCTGCTTCCACGTTATGGTGACTTCAATATTGCCATGGCGCTGCGCATGAACGAGAACCTCAATTATTCCCATGATGCGGCACGGGAGGATTTCGGTTATCGGCCGAGGAATTTCTCCCCCTGATTCCACCTTATTCATTATTTTCTTTCAGGCCGGTATCGCTTGCTACAATCGCAGGGTGAACATTTTGCGCAACATCTACCTCGTCGGCCTGATGGGTGCCGGCAAGACCACTATCGGCCGCCAGCTTGCCAAGCGGCTCGACATGCGTTTTGCCGATTCCGATCATGAAATCGAGGCGCGCACCGGCGTCCGCATTCCGCTAATTTTCGAGATTGAAGGCGAGGCCGGTTTTCGCAAACGCGAATCGCAAGTGCTGCTCGAATTGACTCAACAGAAGGATCTGGTGCTGGCAACGGGCGGCGGTGCGATACTCGACCCAAATAATCGTGCGCAGCTGGCAGATAGCGGGCTGGTCGTCTATTTGTGTGTGCAGCCGCGACAGCTTTGGGAGCGCACGCGCCATGACACGAACCGTCCGCTGCTGCAAGTTGATGATCCGCTGCTTCGCTTGCAGGAGTTGTATGCGCAGCGTGATCCGCTATACCGCGAGATAGCCGATATTACCGTCGCAGGTGGCAGCGGCGGATCTCAGCAACTGGTCAAACAGCTTGAATGTGAGGTACGCAACCGATGCGCAGCCTGAATGTCAGCCTGGGCGCACGCGCCTATCCGATTCACATCGGTGCCGGCCTGTTGCGCCGGTCCGCATTGATTCTCGAGCATCTGCCGACGCCGCGTGCCATGATCGTCAGCAACAGTACCGTGGCGCCGCTTTACCTGGAAACACTGGCAGTGCCGCTGCGCGAAGCCGGCGTGACTCTGACACAAATCATTCTGCCTGACGGCGAGCAATACAAGAACGGGGAAACCCTCAATTCAATTTACGATGCCCTGCTGACTCAACGCTGCGATCGCTCGACGACGATCATTGCGCTGGGCGGTGGCGTCATCGGCGACCTCTCCGGTTTTGCCGCGGCCAGCTATCAGCGCGGTGTGCCGTTCATTCAGATTCCGACAACGCTGCTGGCGCAGGTTGACTCCTCTGTCGGTGGCAAGACCGGTATCAATCATCCGCGTGGCAAGAACATGATCGGCGCCTTCTGGCAGCCGCGACTGGTGCTCGCTGATACCGACACACTCCAGACTCTGCCGGAGCGCGAGCTTTCCGCCGGTCTCGCCGAAGTCATCAAGTACGGCCTGATCCGCGACCTGCCGTTCCTCGAATGGCTTGAGGCGAACATGGATCTCCTGCGTGCCCGCGACAGCGTTGCGCTGTCGTACGCTGTCGAGCATTCCTGCCGCAACAAGGCCGAGGTCGTCGCCGCCGACGAATTCGAGACGGCGAAGGAGGGCGGCCGTGCCTTGCTGAATCTCGGCCACACCTTCGGTCATGCCATAGAAACCGGCGTCGGTTACGGCGAATGGTTACATGGCGAGGCTGTGGCGGCAGGCATGCTGATGGCCGCCGAACTCTCACACCGCCTTGGTTGGCTGGGTAAGACTGATGTTGCGCGCATCCGTCGTTTGCTGGTGCGTGCCGGTTTGCCCGTACGGGGTGCAGCGCTTGGTGCCGAGCGCTATCTGGAACTGATGGGCCACGACAAGAAAGTTGTCGCCGGCCGCCTGCGTCTCGTGCTGCTGCGTAGCATCGGCGAAGCCGTCACATGGAGCGATGCGTCACGCGAGGATATCGTTGCCACCATCGAGGCATGCTGTCATGAGTGATCTTGCCTGCTATGCCGTAAGCATCGAGAATTCGCGTGGCCGGGCGGTTGCCGAGCCGGCGCCGGTGGAGCGCAGCGAGTTTCAACGCGATCGTGACCGCATCGTCCATTCATCGGCTTTTCGCCGCCTCGAATACAAGACCCAGGTATTCGTCAATCACGAGGGCGACCTGTTCCGCACGCGGCTGACGCACAGTATCGAAGTCGCGCAGATTGCCCGAGGCATCGCGCGGGCACTGCATCTCAACGAAGATTTGGTCGAAGCGATCTCGCTGGCGCACGATCTTGGCCACACACCGTTCGGCCATGCGGGACAGGATGCACTGAACGAATGCATGCAGAAGCACGACGAAAGCGATGGCGGTGGTTTCGAGCACAATCTGCAAAGCCTGCGCATTGTCGATCTGCTTGAGGAAAACTACGGTGACTTTAACGGTCTTAATCTGTGCTTTGAGACACGTGAAGGCATTCTCAAGCACTGTTCGCCGCAAAAGGCGCGCGGGCTTGGTGAAGTCGGCCGGCGATTTCTCGAAAACCACCGGCCATCTCTCGAAGCGCAGATCTGCAATCTTGCCGATGCCATCGCCTACAACAATCACGACATTGATGACGGCTTGCGCTCCGGCCTGATTTCGCTGGAACAACTCGCCGGTGTGGAGGCTTTCGCGCAGCCCAGCGAGGAGGTGCTGCGCAAGCATCCGGAGATTGCCGGAAGGCGGCGGATTCACGAAACCATCCGGCGTATGATCAATGCACAGGTTATTGATCTGATCAGCGAGACACGACGCAATATTGCTTGCGAGAATCCACAATCTCTCGATGCCGTTCGTACCGCACCGCCACTTGCGGCATTTAGTACGGCAATGCATGCGCAGCAGCGCGCCCTGAAAATATTTTTGCGCGACAACCTGTATCGCCATTATCAGGTGCTGCGCATGACCAACAAGGCACGACGCATCATCGGTGATCTGTTCGGCGCCTTCATCGAATCGCCGGACCTGCTGCCGCCGCAATATCAGGCAATGGCCAGGGAAAATTGCCACAGGGCAGTGGCCGACTATATTGCCGGCATGACTGACCGCTACGCGATTCGTGAGCATCGTCGGCTCTTCGCCGTGGGTGAAATCTGATCTGTCTTGTTGCGCTGCAGCGGATTGAATTTGACAGCGTTTGGCAGTATATTTGCGTGTTCGTCCACTTGATTCAGAGAAGCCGGAGTAGTTTCCAGGCAAAACTTGCGGAACTCTCTGGCTTTTTACTCTCTGCGCGACGTTCTCCTGTCTAGACATTTAGGAAAAAGAGATGGTTCTCCCCCAGCGCCAGGGCCTTTATGACCCTGCCAATGAGCACGACGCCTGCGGTGTAGGCTTTGTCGCACACATCAAAAATCAGCAAAGCCATGCGATTGTCGAGCAGGGTCTGCAGATTCTCAAGAACCTCACGCACCGCGGCGCGGTAGGCGCCGATCCAAAAGCGGGTGATGGTTCCGGCATCCTGCTGCAGATTCCCGATGGTTTCTTTCGCGAGGAAATGGCGAAACAGGGCGTGCCCCTGCCGCCGATCGGCGAATATGGTGTCGGCATGGTGTTTCTGCCGCGCGAGGAAGCCTCGCGCATGGCCTGTCAGGAAGAGATCGAGCGCGCGGTGCGTGCTGAAGGGCAGGTCGTCCTTGGCTGGCGCAATGTGCCTGTCGACAATTCCGTGCTCGGTGAATCGGTCAAGCTGATCGAGCCGCTGACCCGGCAGATTTTCATTGGCCGCGGTTCCGACGTGTTCGTCACCGATGCCCTCGAACGCAAGCTCTACATCATCCGCAAGCGCTCTGGCCATGCGATCCAGACACTGCAACTCAAGCACGGCAAGGAGTTTTACGTGCCGTCGTTTTCGGCGCGCACGATTGTCTACAAGGGTTTGCTGCTGGCCGACCAGGTTGGCAATTATTATCGCGACCTGATGGATCCACGCGTCGTCTCGGCGCTGGCGCTGGTGCATCAGCGCTTTTCGACCAATACCTTCCCGACCTGGGATCTTGCGCATCCCTTCCGCTTCATCGCCCACAATGGCGAAATCAACACGCTGCGCGGCAACGTCAACTGGATTCACGCTCGCGAGCAGGCCATCTCCTCGGCAGTGCTCGGTGCCGACCTGGAAAAGGTCTGGCCGCTGATTTACGACGGCCAGTCTGATTCAGCCTCCTTCGATAACGCCTTCGAACTGCTGGTGATGGGCGGCTATTCGCTGGCCCAGGCGATGATGATGATGATTCCCGAAGCCTGGGAAAAGCACGCGCTGATGGACGAGAATCGCCGCGCCTTCTACGAATACCATGCGGCGATGATGGAGCCGTGGGACGGTCCCGCCGCAGTGGCGTTCACCGATGGCCGGCAGATTGGTGCCACGCTCGACCGCAATGGTCTGCGCCCGGCGCGTTATCTCATCACCAGCGACGATCTCGTCATCATGGCTTCCGAGTCTGGTGTGCTGCCAGTCCCTGAGTCGAAGATCATCAAGAAGTGGCGCCTGCAACCGGGCAAGATGTTCCTCATCGACCTGATTCAGGGACGCATCATCGAGGACAAGGAAATCAAGGACTCGCTGGCCAACGCCAAGCCGTACCGCGAGTGGATCGATCGCATCCGCATCAAGCTCGATGAAATCTCCACCGACGGCAAGCCGACCGAGACCTCCGCATCGCTGCTCGATTGCCAGCAGGCTTTCGGTTATAGCAAGGAGGACATCAAGTTCATTCTCGACCCGATGGCGCAAAATGGCGAGGAAGCACTCGGCTCAATGGGTAACGACGCCGCGCTGCCGGTGCTCTCGGCGCGCAACAAGCCGTTCTACAACTACTTCAAACAGCTTTTCGCGCAGGTGACCAATCCGCCGATCGATCCGATCCGCGAAGAGATCGTCATGTCGCTGACATCGTTCATCGGGCCGAAGCCAAACCTGCTCGGACTGGCTGACATCAATCCGCCGATCCGTCTCGAAGTCTCGCAGCCGGTGCTCTCCAGCGCCGACATGACGACGATTCGCGATATCGAGCGCTACACCAGCAACAAGTTTCGTTCCTACCGGCTCGACATCTGTTATCCAGTGACCTGGGGCAGCGCCGGCATCGAGGCACGTCTCGCCTCACTGGCGGCCGAGGCTGAAGACGCGGTGCGTTCCGGACACAACATCCTGATTGTCACCGATCGTCGCATTGATGCCGAGCACATGGCGATTCCCGCGCTGCTGGCAACCTCTGCCGTGCATCAGCATCTGGTCAAGCGCGGACTGCGCACCAGCGCCGGTCTTATCGTGTCGACTGGTTCGGCGCGTGAGGTACATCACTTCGCGCTGCTCGGCGGCTACGGTGCCGAGGCTGTGCATCCCTGGCTGGCGCTGGAAACCTTGTGCGACATGGCGAATGGCGATGCGGCGAAGGCGGAAAAGTACACCAAAAACTTCACCAAGGCGATCGGCAAGGGCCTGATGAAGGTGATGTCGAAGATGGGTATTTCGACCTACATGTCGTATACCGGTGCGCAGATTTTTGAAGCCGTCGGCCTGCAGCGCGCCTTCCTCGACAAGTATTTCACCGGCACGCCGAGCAACATCGAAGGCATCGGTGTTTTCGAAGTTGCCGAAGAAGCGTTGCACATGCATCGCCGAGCTTTCGGTCGCGACGAGATATTGGTGAATATGCTCGACGCCGGTGGTGAATATGCATTCCGTGTGCGCGGCGAAGATCACATGTGGACGCCGGATGCGATTGCCAAATTGCAGCATGCGACACGCAGTGGCAAGACCGACACCTACAAGGAATACGCGAAAATCATCAACGATCAGACGCGCCGGCACCTGACGTTGCGCGGCCTGTTCGACATCAAGCAGGCCGGTTCGCCGGTACCGCTTGACGAGGTTGAGTCGGCGAAGGAAATCGTCAAGCGTTTCGCCACCGGTGCCATGTCGCTCGGCTCGATCTCCACCGAGGCGCACACCACGCTGGCGATCGCCATGAACCGCATTGGCGGCAAGTCGAACACCGGCGAAGGTGGTGAGGATGCAGCACGCTTTGCGCCGATCACGGGTGGCGAGAATCTCTCGCAAATTATCGGCAAGGGACGCATCGAACGGGATATCGAACTCAAGACCGGCGATTCGTTGCGCTCGAAGATCAAGCAGGTTGCCTCCGGCCGTTTCGGTGTGACCGCCGAATATCTGGCCAGCGCCGAGCAAATCCAGATCAAGATGGCGCAGGGTGCGAAGCCCGGCGAAGGCGGCCAGTTACCCGGCCATAAGGTTTCCGAGTACATCGGTTTCCTGCGTCATTCGGTCCCGGGTGTCGGCCTGATCTCGCCGCCGCCGCATCACGATATCTATTCGATCGAGGATCTGGCGCAACTGATTCACGATCTGAAAAATGCCAACAGCAAGGCATCGATCTCCGTCAAGCTGGTCTCGGAAGTCGGCGTCGGTACCGTGGCTGCAGGCGTCTCCAAGGCCAAGGCCGACCATGTGGTCATCGCCGGGCATGACGGCGGCACTGGCGCATCGCCGATCTCATCGATCAAGCATGCCGGCACACCGTGGGAACTCGGCCTTGCCGAAACCCAGCAGACGCTGGTGCTGAACGGTCTGCGTGGACGTATCCGCGTGCAGGTCGACGGCCAATTGAAGACCGGTCGCGATGTGTTGATCGGCGCGCTACTTGGTGCCGACGAGTTCGGTTTTGCCACCGCACCGCTGGTTGTCGAAGGCTGCATCATGATGCGCAAATGCCATCTGAATACCTGCCCGGTCGGGGTGGCGACACAGGATCCGCAATTGCGCAAGAAGTTCACCGGTCAGCCCGAGCATGTCGTCAATTATTTCTTCTTTGTTGCCGAGGAAGTGCGTGAATTGATGGCGCAGATGGGTGTCCGCCGCTTCGACGATCTGATCGGACGCGCCGACCTGCTCGATAAACGCGCGGCCATCGATCACTGGAAGGCCAAGGGGCTGGACTTTTCGAAGATTTTCTACATGTCGCAGCTCTCCACTAACGATGCGCGCCGCCACTGCGAAGAACAGGATCACGGCCTTGACAGCGCGCTTGATCACCAGTTACTGGCCAAGGCGCAGCCGGCCATCGAGCGCGGTGAAAAAGTGGTCATCGAAAGTGCCATCAAAAATATCAACCGCACCTGCGGCACCATGCTCTCGCATGCGGTTGCCAGCCGTTACGGCCACGCCGGTCTGCCCGACGACACCATCACCGTGAAGCTCACCGGCAGTTCCGGCCAGAGTTTCGGCGCGTTCCTGGCGCATGGTGTAACGCTCGACCTGACCGGCGAAGCCAACGACTATGTTGGCAAGGGGCTCTCCGGCGGTCGTATCGTGGTGCGCCCACATCCGGATTTTGTTGGCGAATCGAATGGCAACATCATTATCGGGAATACCGTGATGTATGGTGCAGTCGCCGGTGAGGCATTTTTCAGCGGTGTTGCCGGCGAGCGCTTCTGCGTGCGTAACTCGGGCGGCACAACGATTGTCGAAGGTGTCGGCGATCACGGCTGCGAATACATGACCGGCGGCACGGTCGTCGTGCTCGGCAATACCGGCCGCAATTTCGCTGCCGGCATGAGTGGCGGTGTCGCCTACGTTCTCGATGTCGATGGCACCTTCGCATCGCGGTGCAACCCATCGATGGTGGCGCTTGAAGCGATCGGCAGGCTTGACTCAACCGATGCCGGAGATGTCGACACACGTCACCTCGGCCGTATTGACGAGGAACTGCTCAAGTCGCTGATCGAGCGTCATGCTGCCTACACCGGCAGCAAGATCGCGCAGAGCGTGCTTGGTAACTGGAGCACCTATCGCGACAAGTTCGTCAAGGTCATGCCGAACGAATATCGCCGGGCGCTCAAGGAGCTTGCTGCGGCGAAAAAAGCCGAGAAGGAGGCCGCATAATGGGCAAGATCACAGGCTTCATGGAATTTAAGCGTCTCAGCGAGGCGCAACTTCCGGTGGCAGAGCGCCTGAAAAATTACCAGGAATTTGTTCTGCATCTCAGCGACGAGCAGGCGGGGATACAGGGCGCGCGCTGTATGGATTGCGGTATTCCATTCTGTATCAATGCCTGCCCGGTGAATAACATCATTCCCGACTGGAACGACCTGGTCTATCGTCAGGACTGGCGCAACGCGCTCAATGTGCTGCACTCGACCAACAACTTCCCCGAGTTCACCGGCCGCATTTGTCCCGCGCCCTGTGAGGCAGCGTGCACGCTGAATATCAATGATGATGCTGTCGGCATCAAGTCGATCGAGCATGCGATCATCGACAAGGGTTGGGAGCAGGGCTGGGTTACACCGCACATCGCCGCACAAAAAACTGGCAGGAAAGTCGCTGTGATCGGCTCTGGTCCGGCCGGTCTCGCTGCCGCGCAGCAACTGGCACGCGCCGGTCATGCCGTGACGCTGTTCGAGAAGAATGATCGCATCGGTGGTCTGTTGCGTTATGGCATTCCAGATTTCAAATTGGACAAGCTGCTCATCGAACGGCGCATGCAGCAGATGCAGGCCGAGGGTGTCGAGTTCCGCGTCAATCAGCATGTCGGCAAGGATATCGCCGCCGAGAAAATTCTCGCCGAATTTGACGCCGTTGTACTTTCTGGCGGGGCCGAGAATCCGCGTGATCTGCCGGTGTCGGGGCGCGATCTGACCGGTGTGCATTTCGCCATGGAGTTTCTTGCGCAACAAAACCGGATCGATGCCGGTGACAAGATCAAAGCTCCGATCAGTGCCAAGGACAAACATGTCGTGGTGATCGGTGGCGGCGATACCGGTTCGGATTGCGTCGGTACTTCCAACCGGCATGGTGCGGCGAGTATCACCCAACTCGAATTATTGCCGCGCCCGCCGGAGCAGGAGGATCGCCCGCTGACATGGCCGTACTGGCCAACCAGAATGCGCACCTCATCGTCGCACGACGAAGGCTGCATGCGTGACTGGTCGGTGGCGACCAAGGAATTCATAGGCAGCAATGGCAAGCTCAGTGGACTCAAACTGATTCGTCTCGATTGGCAGAACGGCAAGATGAGCGAGATCGCCGGTAGCGAATTCGAAATCAAGGCGGATCTGGTATTTCTGGCGATGGGCTTTCTTGGGCCGCAGAACACGCTGCTCGATGCTTTCGGTGTTGCAAAAGATACGCGTAGCAATGTGCAGGCAGGTACCGAGGAAGGTTCTGCCGTCAGTGCCTATCAGACTTCCGTGGCCAGAGTTTTTGCTGCTGGCGATGTGCGGCGTGGCCAGTCGCTGGTGGTCTGGGCGATTCGCGAAGGCCGCCAGTGCGCGCGCGCCGTCGACGAATTTCTTATGGGCAGTTCGATTTTGCCGCGCTAATCCATTTACTCATCGGTATTAGAGTGATCCGTACATGAACATCGTCATCCTCGCCGCCGGGCAGGGCAAGCGGATGAATTCCAGCCTGCCGAAGGTTCTCCAGCCGCTTGCCGGCAAGACGCTGCTGGCGCATGTAATCGCCACGGCACGCACGCTCAAGCCGACCATGATCTGTGTCGTGTATGGCCACGGTGGTGAGCGGGTGCGCGAGCGTCTGGCAGCGCCGGGGCTGGTCTGGGTGCAGCAGGAACGCCTGCTCGGTACCGGCCATGCGGTGCTGCAAGCCATTCCCCATCTCGATCCGACCAAGCCGACGTTGATCCTCTACGGCGATGTGCCGCTGACGCGCAGCGAAACGCTGGCGCGGCTGATTGGTGAAGCCAGTTTGCAGCCCGATTGCGCCCTGGCAATGCTGACCGCGCAACTCGACAAGCCTGCCGGCTACGGGCGCATCGTGCGCAGTGACGTCATCGATAATCCTATCGACGATCCGCAAGGGGCGATTCTGCGCATCGTCGAAGAGAAGGATGCCACTGACGAGGAACGCGCGATCCGCGAAATCAACACCGGCATTCTCTATGCGCCGACCGACCGTCTTGCGCACTGGTTGCCCTTGCTCGGCAATCGCAATTCACAGGGTGAATACTATCTGACCGACATCGTTGCGCTGGCGGTGGCCGAGGGCCTGCGTATCTGCTCGACGCAGCCTGCCGATCTCTGGGAAATCGAGGGCGTCAACAGTCAGGTGCAACTGGCCGCGCTGGAGCGTATTCATCAGCGCAACATCGCCGATCGCTTGCTCGATCAGGGGGTGCGTCTTGCCGATCCAGCACGTCTCGATGTCCGCGGTGAACTGATCTGCGGCCGCGATGTCTCCATCGATATCAATTGTATTTTCGAAGGGCGCGTCGAGCTTGCCGATGGCGTCGATGTCGGTCCGCACTGTCTGCTGAAAAACGTCAAGGTGGGCATCGGCAGCCGCATCGCCGCATTCAGTCATCTCGATTCGGCAACACTCGGCGCCGGCGATGTGATCGGCCCGTATGCCCGCTTGCGTCCGGGGACGGTGCTCGGCGACGATGTACATGTCGGCAACTTCGTCGAAATCAAGAACACCAGCATTGCCGATCATTCCAAGGCCAACCATCTGGCCTATATCGGCGATGCCACGGTCGGCCAGCGCGTGAACATCGGCGCCGGCACCATCACCTGCAATTACGACGGTGCCAACAAACATCAGACGATCATCGAGGATGACGTATTCATCGGTTCGGACACGCAACTGGTGGCACCGGTAACTATCGGTCAGGGTGCCACGCTGGGTGCCGGCACGACATTGACCATGAATGCCCCGGCCGGGGAACTGACCATCTCGCGCACCAAACAGATTACCCTGCCCGGCTGGAAGCGGCCAACCAAGGCGTAGTTTCAGCAGATCATCCCGGGAAGGCATCGGGTACGGATTAAATCCGCTCGCCCTGCGCCTGCCGAAGGGCACCCTATATAATTCGTCGGGTTGTCATGGGCTGCAACAGGCCCAATCCGAACGGAACAAATTGTTTCGTGTTTCCCTAGCAAGGCCGAGGAAGAAAAGCATGTGTGGAATCGTCGCCGCAGTCGCCAAGCGCAACATTGTCCCCATTCTCATTGAAGGCCTGCAACGCCTCGAATATCGTGGCTACGATTCGGCCGGGTTAGCGGTACTCAATCCCCATCTCGATCGTTTGCGCAGTACCGGCCGCGTCGCCGAGCTCGCTGCGCAGGCCAAAGGCATGAACGCGGAAATCGGTATCGCCCACACGCGCTGGGCGACACATGGCGTACCCAGCGAGCGCAATGCTCATCCGCATGTCTCGGGCGGACTCGCCGTCGTACATAACGGCATCATCGAAAATTTCGCAGAAATAAAACAGCGACTGCACGGTGCGGGCTACACGTTCACTTCCGACACCGACACCGAAGTGATCGCCCATCTCATCGAACACACACTGAAATCCACGCCGGACCTGTTCGATGCCGTACGTCTGACGACCTGCCAGCTCGCCGGTGCTTATGCCATTGCCGTCGTGTGTGAAGACGAGCAGCGCATCATCGTTGCTCGTAACGGCGCGCCGCTGATGCTGGGGATTGCTGATGATGGTGGTTTGTATGCCGCTTCGGATGCCTCGGCGCTGCTGCAAGTCACGCGCACCATGATTTATCTGGAGGACGGCGATGTCGCCGAACTCAGCCGCACCGGCTATCGCATCGTCCGCCCGGACGGCACACCCATCACGCGCGCCAGCCATGAAAGCAGCCTGTCCGCCGATGCCGTCGAACTCGGCAATTATCACCATTACATGCAGAAGGAAATCTTCGAGCAGCCGGCAGCGCTGGCCAATACGCTGGAGATGCTCGGCAGTGACGCTTCCGCCCAATCCGGTCAGTCGCTCTCGCCCAATCTATTCGGCGCCGCTGCGCCAGAAATGCTGCGCGACACAAAGGCAGTGCTGATTCTCGCCTGCGGCACCAGCTATCATTCCGGCCTTGTCGCCCGCTACTGGATCGAACAACTGGCCGGCATTCCCTGCACCGTGGAAATCGCCAGCGAGTACCGCTACCGCATCTCCGTGGCCAATCCAGCACAACTGGTCGTCGCCATTTCACAATCGGGCGAAACCGCCGATACGCTGGCGGCCGTCAAGTACGCCAAAAGCCGTGGCATGACCAATACGCTGGCGATTTGCAACGTTGCCGAATCGGCCATCGTCCGCGAATGCGCGCTGAAATTCCTGACGCGCGCCGGACCGGAAATCGGCGTCGCATCGACCAAGGCATTCACCACCCAACTCGTCGCGCTGTTTCTGCTGGCAGCAACGCTGGCCAAACAAGCCGGTCGACTCACGCCTGCTGATGAAGCCATTCATCTGACGGCTTTGCGCCACCTGCCGGTCGCTGTACAGAAAGTGCTGGCACTGGAGCCAGCCATCGAACACTGGGCGCAGAGCTTCGCCGGAAAACATCACGCATTATTTCTTGGTCGCGGCCATCATTATCCGATCGCTCTGGAAGGTGCGCTGAAACTCAAAGAAATCTCCTACATTCACGCCGAGGGGTATCCGGCCGGCGAACTCAAGCACGGCCCGCTTGCGCTGGTCGACAAGGATATGCCGGTGGTCTCGGTGGCGCCGAACGACAACCTGCTCGAAAAACTCAAATCCAATCTACAGGAAGTCCAGGCGCGTGGTGGCGAGTTATACGTGTTTGCCGACGCCGACAGTGAAGTGGCGGAAAGTCAGGGTGTGCATATCCTGCGCCTGCCCGAGCACTATGGCCTGCTCTCGCCGGTGCTGTACGTGGTAGCGCTGCAACTGCTCGCCTATCATGTCGCTTTGGTCAAGGGCACGGACGTCGACAAGCCACGGAATCTGGCGAAATCGGTGACGGTGGAATAGGTTGTGAATCGTCTCGAGGCGAGATGTTGAATATTGGGTGCTTGGGTATTGCAGCCCCTAAATTGCGTGTGCCATCATGTTGAAGTACGCTAGCTACTAAATATGACTATTCAGTAACCTGTCTTCTTAATCTCTATTCGCGCCCATGACGCTATGAACGAACAACAGTGTAAGCAGGAAAAGCTGAGTGTACTCAGTGAGGTCAAAGAATTTCATCCATTTCTTCACAGTCTTTTTACTCGAATACCCTCCATATCAAGGGTCGAGTACACCCATGGCAACAGAGAGATGGGTGCCGATTTTATCCTCGCAAAAAACAATTCAGTTTTGGGAATGGAAGAGTTCATTGGCGTTGTAGTCAAAGTGGGTGGTATTCGCCAGAACCTTGATGATGTCGAGCGGCAAATTAAGGAATGCTTTGTGCCAAGAAATTTTGACGGTGGAAAGCAAAAGATTGTTCTGGATGAGATATGGGTTGTTACGAATGGGAGCATATCAAACAATGCGCAAGATAAAATCAATCACCAATACCGTGACAAGAAGGTCAAGTTTATTTGGCTAGAGACAGTCATTCGCCTCACCGATTTACACTATCCTGAATATTGGGAGAACATCGAGGATCACCTTGGCCTCTATCTTAGTTCCGTCGAGCGCAGAGTCGTAGATCTTAATAGGCGAAGCAACATTCTAGAAGATTCTATTAGTGAGTTTTATATGGAACAGGATCTCGCCAAAATCGAATTTGATGCTCGGAAGAAGTTTAATGTTCACAAAAGACGGAGTAGTGAATCCCTATCGTCCATCATAGGCAAGGAGCGGTTTGTATTTGTACAAGGCGGTATGGGATTTGGTAAATCACGTCTCTTACGTCAAGCTGCTATCGAACATGCCCAACACAAACACTTCGCAGCTAACAGGATTTTGCCTGTATTCCTTACTTACCGAGATCTAGTAACAAAGTTCTCAAACTCTCTTTCCGCAGTTCTCGACCACTTGAAGAATGAAGAGCGAGTGACGTTAGAAGATCATTCGCTCTTGTTTTTAATAGATGGGGTTGATGAGATAAAAGGAGATTTAGAAACAAAAGCCAATAACATCAAAAGCTTTGTGTCCCAACTTACGCCTCTTGAAAAAGCTAGGGTGGTGTTTGCTTCACGTCCTATTGAGGACCTTATTGCCGAGCAGACGCTAGAGGAGGCGGTAGTTCGTTACGAGTTGCAGCCGCTGAGTATCCAAAAGATAGTTGCATTCGTAGAGCGCATCTGTTCAGCGACGAAGGTGTCATCAAAGTTCAAGTGTGATCTAGGCCGCTCTGATCTATTTCGAACTCTTCCGCGCACACCCATATCTGCAATCCTCCTAGCTCGAGTTCTTGCTTCTAACATTGAGGAGCTTCCGTCTACTCTGCCAGAGCTTTATTCAAAATATCTTGACTTAGCCCTAGGTCGTTGGGAATTGACAAAGGGCCAAGTTTCTGAAAAAGAGTACGAAACAACCGTTATCCTTACTCGTCTTATGGCCCGCATGTTGTTGGACAATGATCTGCCGGATCTTGGAATAGGTGATGCAAAACAGATTGTTATTGATTACTTAGCTGTTAGGGAGACTGGACAGAAGCCGGAGGAACTATTTGATCGCCTCATAAATTGTAGCGAAGTTCTTAGTATTGATGAGGTTCAAAACCGCATTTTTTTCCGCCATCGAACCTTTCTTGAGTTCATGTTTGCAGAACACATGTTTGTATCGAAAGGCAGTTCTGCAGAGTTATTGGAGCCTTTTAATCCATATTGGGGTTCAGTAAATTACTTTTATCTCGGAAGGCTTAAGGATTGTCCGGATCAGCTGAATAGCATATTTCGAATGTATATTCATGAAGAGCGTGAACTAATAGGTAAGGCGGATTCAAGTCTGAAGTGCAACGGTGTTTTGGTGCGAGTGTAGCTGCTG